>CAZXNY010000459.1:0-2183 GCA_964642205.1 uncultured Caulobacteraceae bacterium | reverse complement strand
TGAACTCGGCGATCCTTTCGCCGCGCACGCGCAGGACCCGACAGGTTCGTTCGGGATTGATCTCGGCATCGCCGGCGTGCCGGAGACCTTCGTGATCGGCGCGGACGGGCGCATCGCCGCCGCCTATCGCGGCCCGCTCACACAAGACGTTCTCGAAAACACGATCCTGCCAGCGCTGCGCGCGCCGTAGCGCTACTTCGCCTTTTCGAGCTTCTTCTCGTCTTCCTTGGCGCGCTTCAGCTCTTTCTTGCGGCGCTTGCGCTCTTCGCGCTCTGCCTTCTCGGCGGCTTCATCGAGCGCGGCGGCGAGCCGGAGCAACATGTCCTGAAACGACTTTCGCTTCGATTTCGGCAGCGCGTCCAGAATGGCCTGATCGGCTTTGCGCGCGTCTTCGTCGGACTCGGCGAGCAGCTTGCGGCCCGAAGGCGTGAGTTCGAGCGCATTGGCGCGCCCATCGCGCTCAGACGCGCCTTTGACGACAAGCCCCATCGCTTCAAGGCGCTTCAACATGTCCGCCAGCGTCGAGCGATCCACGCTGGCGCGCTTGACCAGATCGTTCTGGCTCGCGCCCGGGCGGTCAGCGATGGCCGAGAGCACCATGAATTGCCGCAAGCTGAGCTGACGTTCCTTGCCGCGCTTGGCGAAGCGTTCGGCGGCGACTTGCTGGGCGCGATAGAGCAGGTACGCGGTCGATCGCGACAGCACGAAGTGTTCGCCCCCGTCCGCCATCGCGTTATCTTTCACCCCGCCGAAGCGGGCGGACAATGTCGGCCAAGGCCCTGGCATGCAACGCATTTCCCTTTCGCCCAGCCAAATACGGCGGCTGGACCGAGGGGAAGATCGGCGCTCTATTCGGCAAATGAGTGTTCAAATCCGGTTCGAACTGGCGACGCCCGAAGGCGAAGACCGCGAGCGGCAGGTCTGCCAGACGTGCGGGTTCATCAATTACGTGAACCCGAAAATCGTCGTTGGCTCGGTGATCGTTCACGAAGACAAGTTCGTGCTGTGCCGCCGCGCGATCCATCCGCGCAAAGGGTTTTGGACGCTGCCCGCCGGCTACATGGAAGAGCACGAGACCGTCGAGGCGGGGGCGGCGCGCGAAGCGATGGAAGAGGCGTGCGCCAAGATCGAGATCGACGGGCTGCTTGCGGTCTATTCGGTGCCGCACATATCGCAGGTGCATCTCATGTTTCGCGCGCGCCTCGTCGCACCGGAGATAGCGGCGGGGCCGGAGAGCCTCGAAGTCGGCTTGTTCGCGTGGGACGAAATTCCCTGGACCGAACTGGCGTTTCCGAGCGCGAAATGGGCGCTCGATCACTACCGCGCCTGGCAGAACGGCGCGGTGGGCGTGTTCGGCAACCCGGCCTAGTTTTGCGCGGGCGGCGCGGGCTCCTCGGCGCCGGGCTCGCGGATGTGCTTCATCGTGAGCGGCGCGTTGAGCAGCGCGAACCCGAGGATCAGCGGGAAGGTGATGAAAAAGCGCGAGTTCACCCAGAACTCGGTGCTCTGCGTCGCGCGGATGTATTCGTTGAGCCCGGCCATGAATAGGAAGAACACACCCCAGCGGATCGCGAGGGTGCTCCAGATCTTGTCCGGCAGCGAAAACGCATGGCCGAAGAGGAGCTTCCAAATGTTCAGCCCAAACAGCATCGAGCCGAAGATGGCCGCTGCGTAGAACACATAAACGACAGTCGGCTTCAGTTTCATGAAGGTCTCGTCGTGGAGGGCGATGGTGAGCCCCCCGAACGCGGTGACGAGAACCCCGGTGACGATCAAAACCGGCGGCACATGGCGCGTGCGGAACCAAGCGTAGGCGATGGCGGCCAGCGTCGCGGCGATGAAGACGCCCGTTGCGATGTAGATCGCATCGTCCGGCCGCGTGCGGTTCAAGACGTTGTAAGTGACCACGAAAACGATGATCGGCCCAAGGTCGACCAGGAGTTGCCCGCCGCCCTTGGCGGTGGATTTGGCGGCGCTGGTGGTTTTGGGGGCTTCGGGATCGGCAGCGGTCATGTCCACGTTCCTACGCTGATTGCGCCGCCACGGACCAGGGCGCGTCTGTTCACGAAAGCCCGACCAGCGCCCGCGCGAAGGCGCGCGCATCGAACGGCTGGAGGTCTTCCGCGGTTTCGCCGACGCCCACGAAGTGGATCGGCAGCGCGTGACGCTCCGCGATGGCGACG
>CAZXNY010000458.1:0-2191 GCA_964642205.1 uncultured Caulobacteraceae bacterium | reverse complement strand
TCATCACCCCAAAGCGTCGTTCAAGAACGCTTCGAGCTCCTTCATGTGCTTGCTCATGAGCCCCGCGGCCGTCGAAGCCGACGCCGGGCGCCCGACATAACGCGCGCGTTTGGTGGCCATCGCCGAACGCTCCAGCGTCAGCTCCAGCCACGGATCGACAAATTGCCAGCCGCCCATGTTCTTGGGCTCTTCCTGGCACCACACCAATTCCGCGTTCGGGAAACGGTTCAGTTCCGTGATCACAGACTTCATCGGCCACGGATAGAATTGCTCAAGCCGCAGCAGATAGATGTCGTCGATGCCGCGCTTTTCGCGTTCTTCGAGCAGATCGTAATAGACCTTGCCCGAGCACATCACGACGCGCTTGATCTGATCGTCGCCCTTCACCTTGATCGTGGTGAGGCCGTTGTTCATCTGGCCATCGTCCCACAGCAGACGGTGGAACGAGGTGCCCGCGCCCATGTCCCGCAGCGTCGAGATGCAGCGCTTGTGGCGGAGCAGCGATTTGGGCGTGAACACGATTAGCGGCTTGCGGAACTCGCGGTGAATCTGCCGGCGCAGTGCGTGGAAGTAGTTCGCCGGCGTCGAGCAATTGACGACCTGCATGTTCTCTTCGGCGCAAAGCTGCAGGAAACGCTCGATCCGCGCGGACGAGTGCTCTGGCCCCTGCCCTTCGTAGCCATGCGGCAGCAGCATCACGAGGCCGCTCATGCGCAGCCACTTGCGTTCGCCCGAGGAGATGAACTGGTCGATCACGACCTGCGCGCCGTTCACGAAGTCGCCGAACTGCGCTTCCCACAGCGTGAGCGTGCCCGGATCGGCCAGCGAGTAGCCGTACTCAAAGCCAAGCACCGCTTCTTCCGAAAGCAGCGAGTCGATCACTTCGTAGTGGCCTTGGCCTTCGCGGATGTGATTGAGCGGCGTGTAGCGCTCTTCGGTTGTCTGATCGACGAGTTTGGAGTGCCGCTGCACGAACGTGCCGCGCGTTGAGTCCTGGCCCGAGAGGCGCACGTGGATGCCTTCGTCGAGCAGCGTGGCGAACGCGAGGTGCTCGCCCAGACCCCAATCGATGCCTTCGCCGCTCTCGACCGCCTTGCGGCGGTTCTCGATCACACGCGCGACGGTCTTGTGCACGTCAACGTCCGACGGAATTTCAGTGATCTTCTTGCCAATCTCGACAAGCCGCTCGACCTTCACGTCGGTGTCGCCGCGATTGTCGCCCTCGGTCGACGCCTTAAGCCCCGCCCATGCGCCATCGAGCCAATCGGCCTTGTTCGGCTTGTAGGCTTTGCCCGCATCGAATTCGGTATCGAGGAAGCCCTCGAACTGGCGGACCCACGCTTCGTAATCCGGCCGCGTCACCGCGCCTTCCGCAATCAGGCGCTCGGCGTAGAGCGCCATCGTCGTCGGTTGATCCTTGATGCGCCGGTACATCACCGGCTGCGTCATGGTCGGATCGTCGCCCTCGTTGTGGCCGTAGCGCCGGTAGCAGAACATATCCACCACGACGTCCTTGCCGAATTGCTGGCGGTATTCCGTCGCGATCTTCGCGGCGAACACGACCGCTTCGGGATCATCGCCGTTTACGTGGAAGATTGGCGCCTGCACCATCAGCGCGACATCGCTCGGGTACGGCGAAGAGCGCGAGAAGTGCGGCGCCGTCGTGAAGCCGATCTGATTGTTGATGATAAAGTGAACCGTGCCGCCGGTCTTGTAGCCGCGCAGCCCCGAAAGCGCGAAGCACTCGGCCACCACGCCCTGCCCCGCGAACGCCGCGTCGCCGTGGATCAAGAGCGGCATCACCGTTGCGCGCAGCTTCGGCAGATCGAAGCCGTCTTCCCACCAGCCGTCGGTCGCGGCCTGCTTGGCGCGCGCTTTGCCGAGCACGACGGGATTGACGATTTCAAGGTGCGAGGGGTTCGCGGTCAGCGACAGGTGCACGTTGTTGCCGTCGAACGCGCGATCGCTCGAGGCGCCCATGTGATATTTCACATCGCCCGAACCCATCACGTCGTCGGGCGTCGCTGAGCCGCCTTGGAATTCATGGAAGATCACTTGGTATGGCTTGCCCATCACCGCGGCGAGCATGTTGAGCCGCCCGCGGTGCGCCATGCCGAGGATGATGTCTTTGACGCCAAGCGCGCCGCCGCGCTTGATGATCTGTTCGAGCGCCGGGATCAGCGCCTCGCCG
>CAZXNY010000457.1:0-2192 GCA_964642205.1 uncultured Caulobacteraceae bacterium | reverse complement strand
GCGCTAAGCGCGCGGCCGCATCGCCTCAGCCGTAGCGCTCTATCAGAACGCGGCAGAGACGATCGCGCTTGAAGTCACGCGCGCCTACGGCGACGTGCGTGAGGCGCAAGCAATTCTCGCCGCGCAAACGGAAGGCGTCGCAAACCTCGAAGAGCAGTTGCGCTTTGTGACCGCCAACGTCGACCGCGGCTTCCTCACGCAAACCGACCTAGCCCAAGCGCGCGCGCGTGTGGCGCAATCGCGCGCTGAGCTGTCGCAAGCCAACGCGCGGCTCGTTGCCGCGAGCGAAGCCTATCAGCGCCTCGTCGGCCATCCGCCGAGCGGGCTTGAAGCGCCCGGCCCGCTGCTCGGTCTGCCGGCAGACCTTGAGTCGGCCATCGAAATCGCCGGCCGCGAAAACCCGCGGATCGTCTCCGCACTCGCGGACGTGCAAACATCGGAAGCGTCCGTCGACTTGGCGGGCGCACAAGGCCGCGCACGGATCACCATCGACACGAGCAATTCCGAGTTCGGCGTGATCGACCGGCCCGGCCGCGAAAACGACGATGAGAACAGCGCATCACTGCGCGTCTCTATGCCGATCTTCAACGGCGGCGCGATCCGCGCCCGCTCGCGCCAGCAACGCGCCCTCCGGCAGGCCGCAAACTACGATCTTGCCGAAGCGCAGCGCCGCGCGCGGGAATCCGTGATCGTCGCGTGGTCCGATCTCAACGCCGCGCGTGCGCGGCTCGACTCGCAGACAGCGCGCGTTGAAGCCGCCGAGCTCGCGCGGCGCGGCATCCGGCGCGAACAGGATTTCGGCCAACGCACGACCATAGATGTCTTGAACCAGGAGCAGGAGTTGCTCTCGGCGCGCTCCGATCTCGCGCGCGCGGAACGTGGCGCGATGGTGTCGGAGCGCGACCTCGCCGCAGCCATCGGCCGGCTCATCGCGATGACCCAAGAGAGCGCGGCAGCTACGCCTGCTCAGCCGCAGCCGGAAACGCGCACGGAAGCTCCGCGCATTCGTTTCGCGGCGCCACGTGTGATCGAAGCCCCCGCGACTCTGCAAACGGCCTCACTCGGCGTCATCACGGCGGCGCCAGCCGATATGCTCCACGCTGAAGGCGACAGGGCGCGCAGCTTCGTCAGCGACGACGACGTCGAGCCGGTAGAGAGCGACATCGAACGGGCCATCGGCCGTATCCATCCCGACGCTGCGAACGACGCGGGAGAGCGGCGTGCTTGTCCAACGGAGCATGACGCCATCGCCAAGCGTGCGGACGCCCGCCGGCTCGACCATGGGGTTGACGTCCTCGATGAGGACAAGGGCGTTTCGCGTTGCGCTGAGCTCGCGCGTCAAAGCGTTGGCCCGGCTCTCTTCACGAGCGACTTGCGTCTGGAGGTCGAGGAGCGGCAAAAGCGCGACGCCGAGGATAGCGACGGCGATGAGCGCCTCGATCGCGCTCAGCCCGCGCTCGCCATCACGCCCGATCATGCCAAGGCCGCGCCGACGAGCGCTGCTGCGGCCGTAGCGGATGCGAGACCGACGCCAAACGGCGCGCCGTCATCTTTGGGCATCCGCCACAAGACGTAGCCTGCGGTGATGACGGCGGCGGCGGCGACGGCGATCAGCGCACGCTCCGCGCCGAGCACCGCGCCCATCGCCATTGCGAGCTTCACGTCGCCAAGCCCCAATCCCTCTTGTTTGCGCCAGAATTCATAACCCTGGCGCACGGCGAGGAAGAGCAATCCCAAGAGCAGCGCACTCACCACCTTGTCCGCCAGTGGCAAGGCGTTCGGCATGACGAGCGCGATGACAAACAGCGGCGCGACGAGCGTGTCAGGGATCAGGTTAAGTCGCGCATCCGTCTCAACGATGGCCGCGCACAAAATTGCTAGCGCAGCGATCGCAGCCGCGTGGAACGGTCCGGCTCCAATGATCAACGCAATACCGAGTACGCAGAGCGCGCCGGCCATATACAACAACACCCGCTCGCCAACTTGGCCGATCCCGCATTCGCGCCGCACGATCCACGCGGCAAACGTTGCCACCGCGAGGATGCCAAGCGCGACGGACCAGATGATTGCGGGCGTCATGGCTTAACCGATCGTATCGTAAATGCCGGTCATCGCGGTAACCAAGCTGAGCACCACGGCGCCGATTGCGAGCGCCACGATCGCGATCGCCGCGGGCTCGACCAGCGCGGTCA
>CAZXNY010000456.1:0-2199 GCA_964642205.1 uncultured Caulobacteraceae bacterium | reverse complement strand
CCATCGTGAACGTTTTGCCCGAGCCCGTGACGCCGAGGAGGACTTGGTCCTGCTCGCCCTTGCTGGCGCCTTCGACGAGTTCGGCGATCGCCGTCGGCTGATCGCCGGCGGGCGTATAGTCGCTGACGAGCTTGAACTTCCTGCCGCCCTCGAGCTTTTCCCACGCGCGCTCTGGGCGGTGCGGCGTCCACATCGCGGCGGTCTGGTCGAAGACGCCGGTGGGCGCTGAGGGAGCGGGCGAACGAGGCATGAACGCCAAGATAAGCGGGCGCGCGCGGGCGCGCCACCGCGCCCCCTGACGCCTCCTGACAAGTGGCGGCAGCAGTCAGCTGTGGAACGCGTGCTGTGCGTCACGCGCTGTTGAGTGGCGGTGGGCTACCACAAGGCCCATATCCGTCCCGAAGGGACCGTTTTTGGAGTTGCGCCTATGAAAGCTCTGCTTTTGAGCGCGGCGTTGGCGCTGGCTGCCGGCGTTGCAAGCGCGGAACCGGCGCGCGTCGCCGCCGCCGCGCCCGCCTATGAAGTGATCGAAGCCGACGCGCACATCCCGTTCGCGCATACCCGCGTGAATGGCTACGAGGTCGGCGCCGACCGGCGTTCGGTGATCATCCGCACCGGCGTGCGCGGCTATTATCGCGCGACGGTGCGTGAGCCTTGCGCGGGCGATTTGCGGTTCGGGCATCGCATCGGGTTCTCGACATCCGGGACGAGTTCGCTCGATCGCTGGGGCACGCTGTTCGTGAACGGCCATCGCTGCCCGATCCAAACGTTTGACCGGATCGCGCCGCCGGTTCGCAACGCGGGGTAACGCGCATCCCGCTAAAGGATTACGCCGCGACGGCTAGCTGCCGTCGCGGCGTTTCTTTTTGCCGCGCGCGACTTCGGTGGCGAGCGCGTCGAGCTTATGAGTCCAGAACACGCGGAAGCGGGCGAGCCATTCGTCGGCTTCTTGCAGCGGCGCGGGCGATACGGCGTAGAGGCGGCGCTGGCCGTCTGCGCGCACCGTCGCAAAGCCGCTGTCGCGCAGCACTTTCAGATGTTGCGAAACGGCGGCCTGCGAGATCGAAAACTCGTGCTGAATGACATCGACGACGGCGCCGGCGGATGTTTCACCATCGGCCAGCAGTTCGAGAATGCGCCGGCGGACCGGGTCGCCGAGAACGTCGAAGGCGTGCATCAGCTGGCGTCGTGCGAATGGCCGGCGCCCGGACCCTCGCCTTTGTAGAACGCCGCGGTGCGCGCAGCGGCTTCGCGCGCGGCTTTGGGATCATCGCCATCCGTGATGGCGGCTTCTCCCCACGCTTGCGCCGTCGCGTCTGAAAACGCTTTGCCGTTCTCGGAGAGCGCCCATTCTTCGGCGGCCTTCGGATCGAGCGCGGGACTATCGCCAGTCAGATGACGTACAAGGCCCATGAGGCTGAGATCCCAGCCGACGCCAACCGCGCCAGGTCCGAACTGCGCCCACCATTCTTCGCTGACATGCGCGACGTGCTCGAGCGTGAGGTGCGCGCCTTGCACGTGCGGCGCGATGCGCACGTCGACCCAGCTCGTATCGCCGGCAAATTCCCAGGTGACGCCGAGATGTTTGGGCGGCACGCAGGTGAGGATCGTGCCGCTGGCGTTGCCGGTGAGTGCGTAGCGGCCGCCGAGTTTGAGATCGCCGTCGATCGGCATGAACCAGCGCGGGATGCGCTCGGGATTGGTGAGTGCGTCCCAGAGGTCTTCGGGCGTGGTGTCGTAGGCGCGCGACGCGACGACGACCCGGGCGGGCTTACCGTCCTTATCGCGCGTCAGCACCTGGCGCGAGACGGCGCCGACATAGGCCGCGATGTCGATTTCCATTGAGGACACTCCCTGTTCTTTGAGAGCGATATATAAGTGGAAACTTATATTAGCAAGCGCGACAGGCAGCTTGTGCGTCCGTGAAGCGCTTTCCCGACTCTTTTGGCGCCGGTATAGGTCCGCGGCCTTTTGGAGGACCGAACCCTATGTCTGCCCCCGTCTCGTCAGCACTTCGGCGCATCAAGCCGTCGCCAACCTTGGCCGTGACCGCCAAGGCGCGGGCGCTGAAAGCGGCCGGGCGGGACATTATTTCGCTCGGGGCGGGCGAGCCGGACTTCGACACGCCCGAGAACATCAAGCAGGCCGCGATCAAGGCCATTCAAGACGGCAAGACCAAGTACACGGATGTCGATGGGA
>CAZXNY010000455.1:0-2212 GCA_964642205.1 uncultured Caulobacteraceae bacterium | reverse complement strand
CCCTCCCCTCGATGGGAGGGGGGCTGACGTTGGAGATCGGCTTCGGCGCGGGCGAGCATCTCGTTCGGCGTGCGAGTGAAGATCGGGGAGCGGGCTTCATTGGCGTCGAGCCGTTTTTGAACGGTGTCGGCGCGTGCCTCACGAAGATCGAGGAGGCGGGACTTACGAATGTGCGCCTCCATGCCGGCGATGCGCGTGACGTGCTCGGCCAGCTCCCCGCCGGCGCGCTCGACATGGTTTACATTCTCTTTCCCGATCCTTGGCCCAAAGCGCGCCACCACAAGCGCCGTCTCATCCAGCCAACGTTCCTCGCCGACCTCGCGCATGTGACGAAGCCCGGCGCGGAAGTTCGCTTCGCCACCGACTGGGCCGATTACGCGGAGTGGACGCTGGCGGCGTTCCTGAAAGAGCCGCGGTTTCGCTGGCTGGCCGAGCGCGCGGACGATTGGCGTGCGCCTTGGCCCGGCCATGCGGCAACCCGTTACGAGGAAAAGCGCCTCGGCGATTGCGCGCCGATCTGGCTACGGTTTGCGCGCGCTTAACTGACCGGACGTTGGCAGGAGCCCCGCCAAATTTCCGCCCGAGCTGTGACCGCGGTCATTACGATTTGTTTGGGACGCCCCCACATAATCCGAAGTCGACGTCGGCGGCATCTTGCCGAGGAAGACGTTTTGGAAGGGGTCGG
The DNA here is from genome assembly GCA_964642205.1 of uncultured Caulobacteraceae bacterium. Taxonomy (GTDB): domain Bacteria; phylum Pseudomonadota; class Alphaproteobacteria; order Caulobacterales; family Aquidulcibacteraceae; genus JBEVOS01. The sequence continues at coordinate 1,527 of CAZXNY010000455.1, read as the reverse complement.
CCATGCCGGCGAAAATGTTTGTCCTCGCGGGCGCCTTGCTCGCCACCGCCTGCGCCACCGCGCCGGAAATGCGCGCCGAATTGGCCGCCGATCCGCTCGAGGCCACCTGCGCGCGCGTCGCCTACGAATTGTCCCAGGCCAATGACGACGGCCAGGCCCGGCGCGATGAGCTGATGGCCGTCCGCGAAGCCATGCGCTGCACGGCCTCGGAAGATCACGCCGCCTAAGCCGGCGTGCGCGGTAGGGGCTGACAGCGGCGCTTCCGGTCGCTATATGAGCTTCAAGACATCGCTGATGCTCCTGTTGGGAGTGTGAGCGGCGGCCCCCCGGGCCGCCGCTTTTTGTTTGCCAAACGGCGGTGGTGAGGAGAGCGCAGCTGCTGCGTGCGTCGAACCCCGTTGAAGAGCGTGTGATCGCGCTTTGTGAACCGGTCGCGGCCGATCTTGGCCAGCGCCTGGTGCGCGTGCGGCTGAGCGGGCTGAAGCGCAAACGGCTTCAGATCATGGCCGAGCGCGTCAGCGATGGCGGCATGGGCCTCGAAGATTGCGAAGCGCTCAGCCACGCGATCTCCGCTCTGTTCGAAATCGACGATCCGATTCCCGGCGAATACGATCTTGAAGTCTCGTCGCCCGGCATCGACCGGCCGCTGGTGCGCCTCGAAGATTTCGAGCGCTTTGCGGGCCACGAAGCCAAGCTCGAGACCATCGGCATGATCGATGGGCGGCGGCGCTATCGCGGCGCGCTCCTCGGCGTCGAAGGGGAAAACGTGCGCATCAAAGTCGATGCGGATGAATTCACGCTGCCGATTTCGCAGCTTTCCGAAGCCCGCCTCGTGCTGACCGAGCGGCTGATCCAAGAAGACCTCAAGCGCTCGAAGGCGAGCGCGCAAACGCAATAACCGAAGCAGAGAGAACCAAGATGGCAACCGGCATTTCGGCCAACCGGCAAGAAATTCTGCAGATCGCGGAAGCGGTCGCGCGCGAGAAGAACATCGAGAAGGAGATCGTGATCGCCTCGATGGAGCACGCGCTGCAGAAGGCCGCCCGCTCGCGTTACGGGACCGAGCACGACATCCGCGCCATCATCGATCCGAAGACGGGCGAGATGACGCTGAAGCGCGTCATGACGGTGATCGACGAGAGCATCATCGACGAAGAGACGCGCCCGTTTAATCCCTCGACCGACATTATGCTCGACGTCGCCAAGAAGAGCGATCCAGACGCGGTGGTCGGCAAGGAATACGTTGAAATCCTGCCGCCGATGGAATTTGGCCGCGTCGCCGCGCAAACGGCCAAGCAGGTGATCAACCACGAAGTCCGCGAAGCCGAGCGCGAGCGGCACTACATCGAGTACAAGGATCGCGTCGGTGAGATCGTGAACGGCACGGTCAAGCGCGTCGAGTTCTACAACGTGATCGTCGATATGGGCCGCGCCGAGGGCATCATCCGCCGCAGCGAGTGCATTCCGCGCGAGAACCTGCACCAGGGCGATCGCACGCGCGCGTACATCTACGACGTGCGCCGCGAG
>CAZXNY010000454.1:0-2217 GCA_964642205.1 uncultured Caulobacteraceae bacterium | reverse complement strand
GATCGCGTCCATCGGGATCGCGGATTGGACCCGCGTAAAGACGCCGATCTTTTCGAGCGCGGCCTGCATCGCCAGCGCGTTCATCACCGTGGCGAGCATGCCCATGTAATCGGCCTGGGCCCGCTCCATACCAGCCTCGGCAAGCGACATGCCCCGGACGATGTTGCCGCCCCCGATAACGAGGCAGACCTGCACGCCGGACTGGACCGCCTCGGCAATATCGGCGGCCACCGCCGAAACAGTGTTCTGATCGATCCCGAAAGGCTTTTCGCCCATCAAGACTTCACCTGAGCATTTCAGCAGAACGCGCTTGTACTGGGGGGCAGGCGCCATTCGGAGACTCGCTTGAGCTTTCTGCGGGCAATGTACCCGAACCTGGGCGCGCGTCGAACCGCGCCTCGGCAAGTCCGGCAGATGTGAAAAGGGCCGCCGGCGGTTCGCCAGCGGCCCTCCCCGGTTGAACCGGGATCAGTTCGGCTTGGTCATCGCCGCGACTTCGGCGGCGAAATCGTCAGCCTTTTTCTCAACGCCGTCGCCCACGGCGAAGCGGACAAATCCCGCGAGCTTGGCTGGCGCGCCGGCCGCTTTGCCGGCTTCGGCCACCGCCGCCTCGACCGTCTGGTCGGGGTTCAGGACGAAGGCCTGCTTCAACAGCACGGATTCCTCGAAGAACTTCCGCAAGCGCCCTTCCATCATCTTCTCGATGACGTTGTCGGGTTTGCCGACGGCCTTCGGGTCTTGCTTGATCTGTTCGGTGAGGATCGACTTTTCGCGCGCGATGCGGTCGGCAGGAATGTCGGCTTCGCTCAGCGCGAGCGGGTTCACCGCCGCGATGTGCATCGCGACCTTCTTGCCGATGTCCTCGAGCGCGGCCTTGTCGCCTGCCGATTCCACCGCCACGAGCACGCCAATGCGGCCCATACCGTCAGAAACGGCGTTGTGGATGTACGGCACGACCACGCCCTGCCCAACGGTCAGCACCGCCGAGCGCCGCAGCGTGATGTTCTCGCCGATGGTCGCGATGAGGCGCGTGACGAGATCGTTGACGCTGCCTTCGCCGTCGGGCGATTTGGCGGCGAGCAGCGCGTCGTGATCCTTCGCCGCCAGCGCGATCTTCGCAAAGCCGGACGCGGCCTTCTGGAACTGCTCGTTGCGCGCAACGAAGTCCGTCTCGGAGTTGAGCTCGATCACCGCGCCCTTGGCGCCATCGATCGCAACCGCGACGACACCTTCGGCGGCGGCGCGATCAGCCTTCTTCGCGGCCTTCGAAAGACCCTTGGCGCGCAGCCAATCGATCGCGGCTTCGATGTCGCCGTTGGTTTCGCTCAGCGCCTTCTTGCAATCCATCATGCCAGCGCCGGTTCTTTCGCGCAGGTCTTTGACCAGCGCAGCGGTAATTTCCGCCATAGGCGTACTCCTTCGATAATTCTGGCGTTCGTTCTGGACGTCGTGCGCGGACTAGTTGGCCGCTTCGCCGGTCTCGCTTTGTGTGAGCGCCGGCTCGGCCGGCGGACGCGCCGAGGCGCCAACGTCAACGCCCGAGCGGCCTTGGCCTTCGGCGAGACCATCGAGCACCGCGTCCGCGATCAGATCGCAGTAGAGCTGGATGGCGCGCGCAGCGTCGTCATTGCCCGGGATCGGGAAATTCACGTCATCGGGATCGCAGTTCGAATCCACGATAGCGACGACTGGGATGCCAAGCTTCTTGGCTTCTTGGATCGCAATCGCTTCCTTGTTCGTGTCGATCACGAACATCAGATCCGGGATGCCGCCCATCGCCGCGATGCCGCCGAGCGAACGATCGAGCTTGTCGCGTTCGCGCGTCAGGTTGAGGATTTCCTTCTTCGTCAAACCAGCCGGCGCGTTCTCACCGACGAGGTTTTCGAGTTCGCGCAGGCGCGCGATCGACTTCGAAACCGTCTGCCAGTTCGTCAGCGTGCCGCCGAGCCAGCGTTGGTTGATGAAGTACTGGGCCGAGCGCTTGGCGGCTTCCGCGATCGCTTCCGAGGCCTGGCGCTTGGTGCCGACGTAGAGCACGCGGCCGCCGGCGGCGACGGTGTCGGCGATCTTCACCAGCGCCTGATGCAGCAGCGGCGTGGTCTGGGTCAGGTCGACGATATGGATGTTGTTGCGGGCGCCGTAGATATACGTCGCCATCTTGGGGTTCCAGCGATGCGACTGGTGACCGAAGTGAACGCCAGCTTCGAGCAGCTGACG
>CAZXNY010000453.1:0-2218 GCA_964642205.1 uncultured Caulobacteraceae bacterium | reverse complement strand
TATGTCGTCGCGGTTTGGCATCATTCCGCGCCACGGCGACACAAGCGAAGTGCGCTGGTTCGAGGCGGCGCCCACCTACATCCTGCACTTCCTCAACGCCTACGAAGACGGCGACGAGATCGTGATGGACGCGTACTTCCAAGAGAACCCGGTCCCCAAACCGCTCGCCGACGCGCCGGACGGCTTCAGCCACATGATGGCGTTTCTGGACGAGCACTCGTTCCGCCCGCGCCTCCATCGTTGGCGCTTCAACCTAAGAACCGGCGAGACACGCGAGCATCACCTCGATGAGCGCACGGTCGAATTCGGCATGATCAACCAGCGCTACGCCGGAAAACCCTATCGCGACGGCGATTCGACGACGAGCAAGCCCGGTTGGTTCCTGTTCAACGGCTTCGTGAAGCACGACCTGCACACCGGCGAGTCGCAAACGCTTACGCTGCCCGAAGGGCGCTACGCCAGCGAAGCCCCGTTCGCGCCGCGCATCGGCGCCACGGAGGAAGACGACGGCTACCTCGCTAGCTTCATCATCGACGAGAACAAAGGCACGTCGGAGTGCGTCCTGATCGATTGCAGACGCTTTGAAGAGGGTCCTGTCGTGCGGATCGCGCTGCCGCACAAACTCTCAAGCGGCACGCACAGCGTATGGGCCGATCGCGCCTTTATCCGTGACGGAATTGCGCCCGCCTAACTCGACTTCGGCGGCCAAGGAATGAAGGCGGACGTGCGCTGCACGTACTCTTCGTATGCAGGTTTGCGCCTGCGCATGCGGCCCTCGACGGTCGGCATGCCGCTCCACCGCGTCAGCGTGTAGACGAGGTAGATCGGGCCGACGACGGCGAACACGCCAAGCTGAGTCTCAGCCGCGATCAGCCACAAGCCCCACCACACGCACGCATCGCCGAAATAGTTCGGATGTCGCGAGTAGCGCCACAGGCCCTTGTCCAGCACTTTGTCAGCGTTTGCAGGATCCCTCTTGAACCGCACCAATTGCCAATCGGCGATGCTCTCGAAAATCAGGCCGGCAACGGCGAGCCCCGCGCCGATCCAGCCGAGCGCACCAAGCGTCGCTGGCTCCGCTTCGATCTGACCGAGTTGCACCGGCAAACACACGAGCCAGAGCAATGGCATTTGCAGCATAAAAACGAGCCGGAACGCAGCATAGCCATAGCCCCAGCCGCGTTCGGCTTTCGCCTTCTCAAGCATCCGCACGTAGCGCCGATCCGAGCCATGGTCGCGCCAACGCCAAAGCATGTAGCCGCCGAGCCGCAGCGCCCACGCGACGCAAAGCGCCGTGAGCACCACGCGCCGCTGCGTGCCCCCGCCCGTCTGTAGAAACGTCGACACCGCGACGACGCCCATCCCAAGGCCCCAGAGGCTATCGACGGGCGTGCAATCGCGCATCGCCACGCAGATCGCCCACGCCGCCACAAACAGCGCAAGGATCACCGCCGCGTTGATCGCAAGAACAAGAACGAAATCCGGCATCGGCCCCGCCCGCTTCACTTAGCCGGCCGGAACTCTAATGCCGGTTGCGCGCTGCTGTCGCCTGCCGGTTTGCGTCGGCGCTTGCCTTAGGCGGCGCGCGGCGCCTGCTGATGCGACCGCTGCCCGTGCGCGATCACGACATCCTTCGGCGCAATCGTCCTTGGATCAATCGCGAGCGCCGCCGGTCCCGGGGCGTGAACGCGTTTCCAGATTTCCGTCGGCGCCAAGTCTGGGTACGCGATGAGCACCTGCGCACCACGGCCAGACAAAACGCAACGACGGCCCTGAGCCGGCAAGAGCACCGTATCGCCGCGATGAAGGTGTCGCCCATCGAGCGCTGCGCCAGGCGTCAGCGCCACGAGCACATGGCAGGTTTCGCCGTCCGGCTCGAGAAAGCTCACCTCCGGCAGCGTCCACTGCTCGACGCTGAGAGCGACATCGCGGAACCACGTTACGCGGTCGGTCCTATCGGACGCGCTGTCGAGACGCCGGAGCTGCGCCTGAGACGCGCGATTTCTAGGCGCAAAGTTGGCGCGGGTTTCAAGAGCTGTCACACCTCCGCCAAAGACCAGCGATGCGCCAGCTTCCGCCCGGAACATGTCGCCGCGCCGCGCTCTCAACTGCCTCGTCGGCGCGCCGTCGCGATTGCGCGCGACGGCAACGCTATCCAGCGGCGCCTCAAGTATGCGCCACATCGAGACGGCTCCGTCGCTCGAGAGGGCGTCGCTTG
>CAZXNY010000452.1:0-2230 GCA_964642205.1 uncultured Caulobacteraceae bacterium | reverse complement strand
AGCGCCGCGCGCCCGGTCGTGTCACGTGCGCGCGCGGCGGCGGCGACGATGAAGGCAAGCACGAGCGTGAGCGCAGCGCCCCCGGCTGCGAGCGTGAGCGAGGTGAAGAGCGGGCCGGCGAGCGCGGCGAAGTCGGCGTCGATCAAGAGCGCGCCGCGTGCGAACCACGCGATCGGCGCCAGCGCGCCGAGCGTGACAAGCGCGGCGCAGAACGCAAATGCGCTCCAGCGCGCAAGCGGCGAGAGCGTGTAGCGCGGCAGCGGGCGCCAGCGCGCCGAGCCGCCGGAGTAGCCGCGCCGCCCACGCGCCCACCGCTCGATCATCAGAAACGCGACCGCGCCGATCACGAGCAGCGCGGCGAGCCGGAGCGCGAGTTCGGGCGAGGTGTAGTCGTACCAGGCGCGAAACACGGCCGTGCCAAGCGTGGTGACGCCAAAATGTTGCGCGGCGCCGTAATCGGCCGCGATCTCCATCATCGCGAGCGCGCCGCCGGCGGCGATGCCGGGCCAAGCGAGCGGCGCTGCGACGCGCGTGAAGAGCGCGATGGGCGATGCGCCGAGCGTGCGCGCGGCTTCAAGCGCGCAGACTGAACTCGACGCATAGGACGCGCGCGCGGCGAGATAGACATACGGATAGGCGCCGAGCGCGTAGAGAAACGCCGCGCCCCAGAAACCGGTGATCGGGAAAAACGCGAACGGGCCGCCGGGCCAAGTGAGACCCGAGTACGCGTAGGCGAGCACGTAGAGCGGCGCCGCGAGCGGCAGCGCGAGCATCCATTCAAGCGCGCCGCGCCCCGGAAACGCGCACAGCGTAACGAGCCACGCGGCCGCCGCGCCGAACACGATCGCGCCGAGCCCGCCGACGAGCATCAAACCGAGCGTGCCGGCGACGGCGTCAGAGAACAACGTCGCGGCGAGCGTCGTGTCCGGCGGGCGCGCGAACGCGAGGAGGACGACCGCAAGCGCGGGCGCGGCGCAGATCAGCGCCGCGACAACGCCCAGCGATTTGACGATGGCGCGCGGCGCCGCAGCGCTCATCGCCAGCCGGCTTGCTCGAACACGCGCGCCGCTTCCGCTTGGCGAAGGCCAAGCGCGGGCAGCGGCACGGTTTCTTCGGTGAAGTTCGTTGCGCCGATCGCTTCAAGCTGCGGCGTGACGGGCACGCCCGCGCGCACCGGGAGCTCTTCGTTGCCCGCTGGGAACATCGCCTGCGCCTCCGGGCTCACCAGGAATTCGAGCAGCGCGACGGCGTTGTCGCGGTTCGGCGCATAGCGGCCGATGCCGCCGCCGGAGACGTTCACGTGCACGCCGTCCGCAGGGAAGACGAGGCCGATGGCTTGCGCGACGGCTTGGTCGGCCGGATCGGCGGAGGCGGCGAGGCGCGCGAGATAATAATGGTTCACGATCGAGAGCGAGCACGTGCCGGCCGCCATCGCGCGCAGCTGATCGGTGTCGCCCCCTTGCGGATCGCGCGCGAAATTGGTGCGGACGCCGCGCGCCCAGGCGAGGGCTGCCGGCTCGCCATCGCGCTCGATGCGGGCGGCGAGGAGCGAGAGATTATACGGGTTCGTGGAAGAACGCGCGCAGATCTGGCCGCGATAGCGCGGGTTCGAAAGATCGTTCATCGATTGCGGCGGCGTGTTCGTTCCGGTGAACGCATCGCGGCGGTACGCGATCACGCGTGCGCGCTTGGCGAACGCCCACCAGCGGTTCTGCGCATCGTGCATGCGCGCGGGCACGGCTTCTTGCAGCGCCGGCGTATCGACCGGCTGCAGCACGTTGGCTTCGGCAAGGCGGTTCAGCACGCCCGCATCGACCGTGACGATGAGATCGGCCTGGCTTGCGTCGCCTTCCGCTTCGAGGCGTTGCAGCAGCTGATCGGCGTTCGATTGCAGCTGCCGGACTTCGATGCCGGTCTTGGCGGTGAACGCGTCGTAGATCGCCTTGTCGCTGTCGTAGTGGCGCGCGGAATAGACGTTCACGACGCCGCCGGTCTGGGGCGCAGCGCCGGTGGAGCTAGACTGGCCGCACGCCGCGACCGTGGTGGCGAGGGCGAAGGCGAACGCGGAAGCAATGGCGGCGCGGCGAAGGATCATGAACGGCCCTTGTTGCGAATTATTCTTAGGAGGCGCGGTTTTCGCCCGCCCCCGGCGACCGGTCAAGCAGGCGCCCGCGCGGCGCAAGGCCGCGACGCCATACTTTCGCGTGATGAGGCGGAGCGGCGCCGGTGG
>CAZXNY010000451.1:0-2237 GCA_964642205.1 uncultured Caulobacteraceae bacterium | reverse complement strand
TGGTTTCCTCAGTAGGTGAGACGCCAAGCGCGTCCGTGTCGCGGTGAAAAAGATGAAGACGAACGGCCTCCAGAAGGCGGAACGCACATGAGCAGCATCGACCGTAGGCAATTGCTTGTCGGCGCGGGCGCTGTCGCGATCCTGCCCGCCGTTCCAGCGCTTGCCGTCACGCCTGCGCCGCTGCCGTTCCTCCCGGCCTTCGCGGTCGGAACGCCAGGATGGCACGACTGGCGTGTGTTCTTCGCTGCAACAGCCGAGCGCGCGCGTCAGCTTTGGTACGCGGACACGGGTGAGCAAGAACCGGACGCCAGCGCTGGCGGCTCCTATCCCTTGGACGTGCAGCCCGTTCCGCATCTGGGCAACGTCTCGACCGTTGAAGACATTCACCCGCCATCGGTTTCCGATTGCATCGCGATGGGCTGGGACAACAACTGCGACCGCTGCCACTGCGACGTGTCATGCGATGGGGACAACTATCGCGACATCGGCGGCGATTGCGTTTGCCAGGAGTGCATGACGCCGCAGGAGATTGACGCGGAAGACCATGACGATTTCCTGCATTGGTTTTTCAACGAGCGCTTCAACATCACCGATCCAGCGGTGTTCGCGCTATTCCGGCCCGAAGACTTCCTCGACACCGATGTGCTCGATGCGCTCGCAGAGGAAGCCTCGCTGCACCCTGCTTGCGTTCACCTGATGCCGTTCGCACGCGCGGAGCCGAATAGCCCGACGAAGGAAGCGCGGGAGCGAGATTGATGGCGCTGCGATACCGCCTTCTCGACATCGTTCCAACGCGGCGACAGCTGCGCAGCAGCACGGCGCCGTCCGCTGCGATCGACCTTCCGCCGCACCGTTGCAAGCGGTGCGAGCACTCGTGGGTTTCGCGCGTTTTGGCGCCCGTCGTCTGTCCGCGATGCAAGAGCCCCTATTGGGCTCAGGAGCGTAAGCGCCCGAACCAGGCGGTCGCGCCCGGCCACAATGGAGGGGGTGAGTAAGATGGTTGAACTTCGTTTTGTAGCGCCGGACGGCACGGCGGAACCTTCAGCGGTTCGCCTACAATACCGCGCCCTGCTCCCGAACGTGGACGCCAGCGGCGCGTTCTGTCCGCCCGGCGTGTGGTCGGAATGGCGCGATGTGCCGACCGTCACTGAGAGCGAAGCCACACGTCAGGACGCCGCGTGATGGCGATCCGTGAATGCACTCAGGAAGAGTGGGACGCCATGATCGCCGACATTGAGGCGAGTAAGGCGGCGCGGGCCGCCAAGATGCCCGATGAAGCTGCGGCGCTCGCGCAGATGCACGAGGCATGGACGCGCCTAAAGGAGCTCGGCTTCCGCGAAGCGCAGTACGCCCCGAAGGGCGAGACGCTGCAATTCATCGAGATCGGGTCAACCGGTATTCACGTCGGGCACCGCGACGACAAATCAGACAGCGTTCTTTGCTGGCTTGAAGAAGCGGGAGCTCTGTGGCCGTCGCGCCCTATCCTTTGGCGTAAGCGCCCCACCGAAACCATTGCACCAAGCCACAACGCGGGAGAGGGAAATGGGTGAGTGGACCGAAACGGATCAAGCCTACGCGGATTTCGTCTCTGAGATCGCGTGCGAAGTGAGCGCTGACGAAGAAGTCGTAAGCGATGTGCTCGGCGCGCTTGAGGAGCGCGGCCTATTCTCGGTGAGCGATGCCGCCGCCGCAATGCTTACGCAGGCCAACGTCACCCCACCTGTTGCGGCCACCGACAATGAGGGCGGGGAGCGGTGATGGTCGCTGCGCTCTTCGTCGAACGCGATGGCGCGTACTACGGGCTTCCCGATGTGGACCCGTGGGACAAAGAGCGCGACGCGCGCGCGTACGCTGGCCCCTACCCCGTCGTCGCGCACCCACCTTGTGATCGTTGGCACCAGCTCTCAGCGGTGAACGCGAAGCGCTGGGGCTATGTGATCAATGACGACGGCGGCTGTTTCGCTGCCGCCCTCGAGGCCGTGCGCAAGTGGGGCGGCGTTCTTGAGCATCCCGCGGAGTCGCGCGCGTTCAAGTGGTACGGCATTCCCGAACCGACGATGACCGGCTGGCAGCGCACGATCGACGGCGACTGGGTGACGGAAGTGAACCAAGCCGCCTATGGGCACCGCGCCCGCAAGCGCACGTGGTTGCTGTATCACGGGCAGCGCGCGCCGCATCCTCTTGAGTGGAGCGATGCTCGAGGCTCGCACCAGATCGGGCTCTTCGATCAGCTCGGC
>CAZXNY010000450.1:0-2240 GCA_964642205.1 uncultured Caulobacteraceae bacterium | reverse complement strand
CAATGTGGCGCACGCAGCGAACCACGCGGCGACATGCAATAACTCAAGCCGTTGCGCGCTCGCGCCAACGATCGCAGCAATCGCGACGATGGCCGCGAGTGCTGAGAGCGGCGCAAGCACGCCAGCTGTGACGTTCGCGACGAGCGTGTAAGCGGCGATGGCGCAAAAGCCCGCGAGCACCGCGCCGGACGCGCGCTCACGCCCAACCATCGCGCAGACGAGCGCAGCGGCGGCGACCAATGCGAGCGCGCCCGCGCTCCACGGCAGTAGAGCTGCGCCCGAGGACGCCGCCCAAAGCGACCACGCGCCGCCGCCAATCGCCGCGGCCCAGCCGAGCCCGGCGAAACGCAACGAAGCGCCGAGCGCCGCGAGCAGCAACACGACGACAATTGCGCCCACCACCAACGGAGGCGCCGCAACAGCGAGTCCAATCGCGGGCGCGATCAGCGCGAGCGCGGCGACGATGAGCGGGCCCGCTTCAAGCCGCGCGTTCGGCTCAGGGCGCGCCGGCGTGCGGCGCATGTCCGGCAAACTGGGAACGGTCGGGAACGAGGGAAACGCCGCAGGCAAATCCGAGCTCGGCGCGTTGAACGGCGGCGGCGGCGTATAGGGCTGCTGGCGGGGCGGGGCAGGACGGGGCCGTTGGCCGCCCCGGCCGCGGATCACCCAGCCATCGTCAAACGGATCGTCTGACGTCGCGGGAAACAGCGGCTCTGGTTCGCTATCGCGCTCCGGCGCGCGCGGGCTCTGGCGCTCCTGCACGGCGGGCTCGGGCGCGACGGCGACGACGACGGGGCGGGCGACGGCGCGCGCTGCGCCCTGCGAAGGTTGCGCAGCAGCAGGCGCATCGCGCGCTTCGAGCATCGCCCGGAGCGCACGGACCTCGTTGGTCAATTCATCGAGCCGGCGCCAGACGAGGCCGAGGGCGGCCACGGCCGCGGCGGCGGCGATCAAGATTGCGATGGTTCCCAGCATACCTTCGGCGCCGGCGCGCCCCTTTCGCTGGGGCGCCACAAAGGCAATCCGCTTAATCCCCAGGGCGGGCTGGCGCTAGCGCTATGGTTTAGGCGCAAGGCCGATTGGGGCGCGCCGTGGCGTGCGCGCCTCAATTACGGGAACTTTTCGCACATTCGGCGGCCGTGGCGGCGCTTGGCGCTCAGCCGCCGCCCATTTTGCGGAACATCTTGCCGCCTTGCTCGCCGCCGGTGACATAGGCGACCTGGCCCGCAGGGTCAGATATCTTGTCCCAGCTGTCGCGGACTTCCTCGGCCGAGAGGCCGCCTTCGCCGAGATAGACGCCTTCGGTCTCGTAGATGCGCGCGAGCGAGAAGACGCCCGCGCCCGCCGTGAGGATCGCGCCAGACGGTGCGTCCTCGCTGACGAGATACATGACGCCCGGCGTGACGTATTCCGGCTTCAGTTTGTCGAGCATCGCCGGCGGCATGATATTTTCCGTCATACGCGTTGCGGCGACGGGGCAGATCGCGTTGACGCGAATGTTGTTCTTCTGCCCTTCGATCTTCATCGTGTTCATGAAGCCGATGAGGCCGAGTTTCGCCGCGCCGTAATTGGCTTGGCCGAAATTGCCGTAGAGCCCGGTCGACGACGTCGTCACGACGATGCGGCCGTAGTTCTGCTCCTTCATGATTTCCCACGCGGCCTTCACCGGTTTGACGGTGCCCATCAGGTGCACATTCATCACCAGTTCGAAGTCCTTGATCTCCATCTTGGAGAAGCTCTTGTCGCGAAGGATGCCGGCGTTCGCGACGATGATGTCGATGCGGCCCCACGCATCCATCGTTTGCTTGATCATGTTGGCGACGCCCGCATCATCCGTGACGGACGAGCCGTTCGCGATCGCTTCACCGCCGAGCGCTTTGATTTCTTCGACCACGTTACCGGCCGCTTCCGACGAGCCGCCCGAGCCATCGACCGAGCCGCCGAGATCGTTGACGACGACGCGCGCGCCCCGGCGGGCGAGCTCAAGCGCGTGCTGGCGGCCAAGGCCCCCGCCGGCGCCGGTGACGATGGCGACTTTGCCGTCGAAGCGGATGTCGGACATGGGCTGTGCTCCAGAAATGGCCGCGCGGGCCTTGTGAATTTCGCGCCGGTGATGGCGGGGCGGGGCGGAGCGGTCAAGCGTCGACCCCCGGGGCCGCCGATGCTAGCAAAGGGCGCTTCGTCGCAGGGGGCATCGGCGCGGCGAAGGTGCGGGGACCTGCATGGCTGACGTGTTCATC
>CAZXNY010000449.1:0-2243 GCA_964642205.1 uncultured Caulobacteraceae bacterium | reverse complement strand
GGCCGCTCCAAGCCAACAGTTGGCTTCATCGCGGGCCGCACGGCGCCTCCCGGCCGCCGCATGGGCCACGCGGGCGCGATCATCTCGGGCGGCAAGGGCGACGCCGAGAGCAAGATCGCCGCGATGGAAAGCGCCGGCATCCGCATCTCCCCGCACCCCGCCGCGCTCGGTCGCACAATGGCGGAGTTGCTGAAGGGCTGATGTGAAGCCTTCCATCCTCATGGTGCTGACGCCGGTGTTGGCGGAGGCGACGGCGTTTTATCGGGATGCGCTTGAGTTGCGTCTCGCGAGCGAGCTGCCGGACATGGCGATCTTCGCGCTTGAGGGCGGGGCGGAGCTGCACCTGTTCGAGTGCGCGGCCCCCGCGCCGGAAAACACGCACGGTGAGCGTGCGGCGAGCGTGATCGTGTTCGAGGTCACAGACCTCGATGCGCGGATGCGCGATCTCAAGGCGAAGGGCGTGCAATTCCTGCACGAAGCGCCGGCGGCGAACGCGCTCTATCGGTACGCGGCGTTTACGGCGCCGGGCGGTGTTGTGCATGAATTGGCGGAGCGCATCCGCAACTGATCGGAGGAGGGGCGTCGATGAGCAGCTTTGCGCCTGCCGAGACCGACTACCTCATCATCGGCGCGGGCGTGATGGGTCTCGCGTTCGCCGATGAGATATTCACGCACACCGATGCGCACATCATGCTGGTCGATAAGCGGCATGCGCCGGGCGGGCATTGGAACGACGCTTACCCGTTCGTGAAGCTGCACCAGCCGTCGGTGTTTTACGGCGTCGAGTCGCGCGAGCTCGGCGAGTACCGGATCGATGAAAGCGGCCCGAACGCGGGCTTTCTGAGCCTCGCGGAAGGACCGGAGGTCTTGCACTACCTGCACAGTTTGGTGCGGGAGCGGTTCTTGCCATCTGGTCGCATTCGTTTCGTGCCGAATTGCGAAGTCGAGCCTGATGGGACGCTCCATCATCTGCTGTCGCATGAGCGTAAGAAGGTGAGGGTGCGCCGCAAGATCGTGAACGCAGGCTATCTGACCAATCAGATTCCGAAGACGCATGTGCGCAAGTTCAGCGTGGCGGAGGGCGTAACGTGCGTTCCGCCGAACGATCTGCCGCGGCTGGCGCCACAGTTTCAGCGGTACACGGTGATCGGCGCGGGCAAGACCGGCATAGATGCGTGTTGCTGGCTGCTCGCGAACGGCGCGCCGGCGGACACGATCCGCTGGATCGTGCCGCGCGATGCGTGGTTCTTGAACCGGGCGACGGCGCAGCCGATGCCGGAGATGCTTGCGGATGCGCTGGGGTTCTCGGCATGCGTGCGCGAGGCACTCGGGTCCGCACGCGATGCGGTGGACTTTGCGCATCGGATCGAAGCGGAGGGCGGGTGGCTGCGGCTCGATCCAAACGTCGAGCCGACGATGTATCACGCGGCGACTGTTTCGGTGGGCGAGCTGGAAGAGCTGCGGCGCATCGAGGATGTCGTGCGCAAAGGGCGCGTGCGTGCGATCGCGGCAGATCGCCTTGTTATGGATGGCGGCGACGTCCCGGCTGCGGCGGACACGCTTTACATCGATTGCAGCGCGGCGGCGCTGGCGCGGCCGGAGCCTGTGAAAGTGTTCGATGGCGACCGCATCACGCTGCAGATGATCCGCTTTCCGCAGCTGCCGTTCAGCGCTGCGTTCGCGGGCTTTCTCGAGGCGGCGTTCGAAGCAGATGATGAGAAGAACGCGTTCGCCGCGCCGATGCGCATCTCGGATACGGTGGAAGAGTTCATCGCCGTGCATGTGCCCGACACGCAGAACCGGATGGCGTGCAGCCGGCACCCGGCGGTGCGCGAATGGATCGCGCAATCACGCACTGATGGTTTCACAAAGCTCATGCGCAGCATCGATCCGAACGACGCCGAGAAGCAGGCCGTGCTGCAGCGCTTGCGCGAAGCCGGCGCGCTGGCGGCGGCAAATTTGCCGAACCTGTTGGCGGCGATCGGGCGCTAGCTACGCCAGAGCGATGCGCAGGCTCGCGAGCGCCATCACAAGCGCGACGGGGGTCCAGATTGCGCGCTCGCCAGCGCTGCGGGAGATCGCATTCATAAGCGTGCCGAGCGCGAAGAGGCCGACCACGATCCACATGGCGATGCGGCCTTGTTGCGCGAACGCGGGGAACGCCCAGCTGAGGCGCGAGAAAGCGATGGCGCCGATCAGCGCGTAGATCGCGATCTGCGCAAGCGCGGCGATCCGCATCGGCG
>CAZXNY010000448.1:0-2244 GCA_964642205.1 uncultured Caulobacteraceae bacterium | reverse complement strand
GGCCGAGGCGGCGCGTGGCGCCGTTTCCGTGGGCGTTGCGGGGGGCGCTACGCTTCCCCGCCCCTTGTGGGGTGGGGGCTGGGGGGGGGGTGTCGCTCATGGGCGGAAGGGAAGCGCTTCTTTTGCAGTGCGATGCAAGTGGGGCGGATCAGCGCGACGATCGATGTTGGGATTCACCCCACCCCCTGCCCCCTCCCCTCGCGGGGAGGGGAGGCGCTCATTTCGCCGCGCTTTCCGCGAGCAGGGAGAGTTGGAAGTCCTTGGCCGCGCGGTCGGCGTCGTGATCGACGAGGGCGGTGGGGTAATCGCCGGTGAAGCAATGGTCGGTGAATTGGGGGCTGCGGTCGTTGCGCGCCTGCTCGCCCATCGCCCAATAGAGACCTTCGACGGAGATGAAGCCGAGGCTATCGACGCCGAGCGTCTTGCGCATTTCCTTCAGCGTCATGTTCGCGGCCATGAGCTGTTCCTGCGTCGGCATGTCGATGCCGTAGAAGTCAGGAAACTTGATCGGCGGGGAGGCGATGCGGAAGTGCACTTCGGTGGCGCCCGCGTCGCGCATCAGCTGCACGATGCGCGCGCCCGTGGTGCCGCGCACGATCGAGTCCTCCACGAGCACGACGCGCTTGCCTTCGACGACGGCTCGGTTGGCGGCGTGTTTCATGCGCACGCCGAGGGCGCGGATTTCCTGCTTGGGCTGAATGAAGGTACGGCCGACGTAGTGGTTGCGGATGATGCCGAGTTCGTAGGGAATGCCGGAGGCCTCGGCAAAACCCATCGCCGCGGGCACGCCGCTATCGGGCACGGGCACGATAACATCGGCTTCGACTGGTTGTTCTTTCGCGAGCCGCTGGCCCGAGCGCTTGCGCACTTCGTAGACGCTGCGCCCATCGATCACAGAATCCGGGCGCGCGAAGTAGACGAACTCGAACACGCACGGGCGCGCGGGCTGCTTGGCGAACGGGAAGTAGCTGTCGATCTGCGGGCGGCCATCCTTGCCGGGCGTGACGACGATGACTTCGCCGTTCTCGACGGTGCGGACGAACTTCGCGCCGATCATATCGAGCGCACAGGTTTCGCTGGCGAGGATCGGGGCGCCGTTGCGATCGCCGAGCACGAGCGGGCGGATGCCGAGCGGATCGCGCGCGCCGATCAGCATGTTGTTGGTGAGGCAGACGAGCGCGTAGGCGCCTTGGATTTGGTGCAGCGCCTCGACGAAACGATCGACGACCTTGGCGCGGCGTGAGCGCGCGATGAGCTGCAAGATGCACTCGGTGTCGGACGTCGATTGGAAGATCGCGCCGTCATCGACGAGTTGTTCGCGCAGCAGGCGGGCGTTGGTGAGATTGCCGTTGTGGCCGATCGCGAAGCCGCCAAGCGAGAGATCGGCGAAGAGCGGCTGGACGTTGCGAAGGATGGTGCCGCCCTGTGTGGCGTAGCGGGTGTGGCCGATCGCGTGCGTGCCGGGGAGGCGCTCAGGCAGGCCTTCGCCGGAGAAATTGTCGCCGACCAGGCCGAGGTGGCGTTCGGTGTGGAAGCGTTCGCCATCGAACGTGACGATGCCGCAGCCTTCCTGGCCGCGGTGCTGCAACGCGTGGAGCCCGAGGGCGGAGAGGACTGAGGCGTCCTCGCTGCCGAACACGCCAAACACGCCGCATTCTTCGTTCAAGCAATCGGGCGCATCCCGCTCTTCGTCTGAAAAGCGGGAGAACCAAGCTTGCGGGTCCATTGAATTACCTCAGGGCTGCGCCGGCGGGGGCGACTCAGTCTGGCGTCTGCGGTCGATAATATCAGACGCACGCTCGCGCGCCTGCGGGAGAAGCCGTTCAAGACCGACGGCCACACCCTCGTAAATGGGGTAAGTCCGCGCATTCGCAATTGCCGCGGGCATCGCGGCCTGCGGAGAAATAGCAGGCGAATCCGTGGTTTGGCGCATCAGCAGCACAAAGAGCGCCACCACCAGCACGCCGCGGAGGACGCCGAAGGCCAGGCCCGCGGCTCTGTCGAAGCTGCCAATTTCCGTCGATTGGTGGGCGGTCTTCGCCACCACCGACGTGATGAACATGATGACGAAGAACACCACCAGGAAGATCAGGAGCCCGGCCGCAACCGTGGCGAGCGAGCCTTCAAGTGAGGTGAAGTTCTCCACGAGGCCGCGGCCCCGCTCCGCCAAATAGACCGCCGCGATCGCCGCGCCGATGAAGGCGATGATCGAGAAGATTTCGCGGATAAGGCCCCGCGCGAACG
>CAZXNY010000447.1:0-2252 GCA_964642205.1 uncultured Caulobacteraceae bacterium | reverse complement strand
GGCATCGGGCCGTCGGCAGCCGAAACCACCAGGATCGCGCCGTCCATCTGGGCAGCGCCCGTGATCATGTTCTTCACGTAGTCGGCGTGCCCAGGGCAATCGACGTGCGCGTAGTGACGGTTGGCCGTCTCGTACTCGACATGCGCCGTGTTGATCGTGATGCCGCGCGCCTTCTCTTCGGGCGCAGCGTCGATCTCTTCGTACTTCTTGGCCGTCGCGCCGCCCGACTTGGCCAGCACCATCGTGATCGCCGCCGTCAGCGTCGTCTTGCCGTGGTCGACGTGACCGATCGTGCCGATGTTGCAGTGCGGCTTAGTCCGCTCAAATTTCGCCTTGGCCATTCCGAATCCTCGTGGGCGACGCCCCGTTCTTGGACGCCTTCATGACAAGGCGCCGGTGTTTATCCGGGTCGCCCCACGCGTCAACCCCTTGGAGGGTTGGCAGGGGTGCAAAATCCGCGAGGCGCTTGGGTTTTTGGAGCGGGTGACGGGAATCGAACCCGTGTCTTTAGCTTGGAAGGCTATGGCTCTACCATTGAGCTACACCCGCGGCCGGCGATGCTCTACCGGGTCAAACGCCGCCCGTCGAGGCGGGGGCTCACGGGAGACGCGCATGATCGATCGGCGGCATTTGGTGCTTGGCGGCGCGAGCGCCCTCCTCGCAGGCCAAGCGAGCGCGCAAACCGGCGGCGCCTACGGCTTCACTTTCGACGCGCTCGAAGGCGGCTCGCTCGCTCTCAGCCAATTTGCCGGCCGCGCCTTGATCGTCGTGAACACCGCTTCGGGGTGCGGGTTCACCGGGCAATATTCAGGTCTACGCGATATCGACGTGCGCTTCCGCGGCGCTCCCCTGACGATCGTCGGCGTGCCCTGCAATCAGTTCGGTGAACAAGAGCCCGGCAGCTCGGAAGACATTCGCGAATTGTGCGATGGCTACCGCGTCGAGTTTCCGATGGCCGCGAAGACTGACGTCGTCGGGCCGACGCGCCATCCCTTCTACGCCTGGGCCGAAAACCAAATTGGCGCGTCCGCCGTCCCGCGCTGGAACTTCCACAAGATCTTCGTTGGCCGCGATGGAACGGCGCGCGAAGCGCTCCGTACGCAAGTCGATCCGATTTCGCCGGAATTCGTCGCCGCCGTGGAACGCGCGCTAGCGTAGTTCGCCAACGTTGCCGGCAAGTTCGGGAAACACCTTCGAGACTTTGGCGATCAGATATTCGCCGTAGGCGCCGTCGAACGCCTGTAAGTCCGCGCCGTCCCAGCGCGCCTCGCCGCCCGCGCCGCGCTGCGCATCGAAAGCCGGATCGAAAAAGAACGGATACGAGAAGCGCTCACGCCCACTGACATTGCGCACACGATGCGGCGTCGAGCGATAATAGCCGCCGGTTAGCCGATCGAGCATATCGCCAAGATTGCACACCAACGTGCCCGGTATCGGCGGCGCGTCGATCCAGCCATCGCGTGTCTTCACCTGCAGGCCGCCGATGTCGTCCTGCGCAAGCAGCGTCAACAACCCGTAGTCCGTGTGTTCGCCAACACCCCATTGGCGATCATCGCCCGGCGGATAGCGGAAGATGCGAAACAGCATTGTTGGGCGCGCCGTGTAAGCGCGCGCGAAATAATCCGCCTCAAGTCCGAGACTTAGCGCGATCCCCTCCATCAACACATGCGCCGCGCGCGCGCACGCCGCCATGTACGTGCGCACCGCAGGCGTCAGCGCTGGCGCAGCAAGCGAAGAAAGATTGGCGCCATGCATCGGCCAATCGGCCGCGACGCGCGGATCATCCGCGCCCAGCTCCTCACCGAAGTAGACGCCCTCTTTCAGATCGGGCTGGCCAGACGTGAGTTCGCCGCCCACCGGAAAATAGCCGCGCCAAGCGCGCCCGCCGCGCGCCATCGCGATCTCCATCTTCTCTGCTTCCGGAAGCGCGAAGAAGCGTGCCGCCTCGCGCGCCAACGGCGCGACGTCTGCCCCGTGGCCGGATACGTAGAAGAACCCAAGATCCGCGCAGGCGCGCCCGATCTCGGCCGCCGTTTTTGCGCGGGCGGCCTCGTCCCGCCCAAACAGCGGCGTCATGTCGATCACGGGCAGGCGGCTGGCGGTCATGGCGTCACCATAGCCCCGATTTGCGCCCGCTTTGCGTTTGACTATAAGACGGCGCCCCGGGCCCCAGCTGAGACGCCGGTCCGGTCTGGAAGGGTGGCCGAGTGGTTAATGGCAGCAGACTGTAAATCTGCCCGCGAGAGCGTACG
>CAZXNY010000446.1:0-2272 GCA_964642205.1 uncultured Caulobacteraceae bacterium | reverse complement strand
AGGCGCGTCTCAGGGTAAGCGTCGGCGAACTCGACGAGGCGTGGCGCAAGCCAGGTGGAGCCGAACGCAACGGGCGCGGTGACTTTGAGATCGCCCATCACCTTTTCGCGAGCGTCTTTTAGAGTCGATTCCGCAATGATCGCGGCGGAGCTCATTTCGCGGGTGAATTCGCGGAGCGCCATGCCGGGGCCGGTCAGCAAGAGGCCGCGCGCGTGGCGCTGGAAGAGGGGCACGCCCATGCCGCTTTCGAGCGCGGCGATTTGGCGGCTGACGGAGGATTGGCTTACGCCCAGCTTTTCCGCGGCCGCCGTGAGGCTGCCCGTCTCGGCCGCGTAATGAAATGTCTTGAGCTTGTCCCAGTCCATTTGAGGTCCGCTACGCCGCCCCCGGCTAGCCTTTGCAATATTGCATAGCTCGGGGCGCGGGTCGAGGCGGGGTAGGCCGTCAGGCGGAGTCGTATGGTCAGCAGCCGTTAAGGGGCGTCGCCTACCGTACGCCCCATGTTGCGCGTTCTAGCTTGCGTCACCGAGCAGCACGACCTGGCGATCGTCGCGATCGCGGCCGTTCTGTGCGTCGTTTCGGCGGCGGGGGTGTTTCTGGTTCTCGGGCGCGCGCGCGCGGCGGAGCCGGCGGCGCGTCTCTCGCTGCTGATGCTCGCCGGCTTTGTTGTGGGCGGGGGCGTTTGGGCCACGCACTTTGTCGCATGCTCGCGTTCGATCCGGGCGTGGCGCTCCAGTTCGACCTGATGCTGACCCTTGCATCCGCGCTTGCCGGCATTTTGGGGTCGGCAATTGCGCTGATGCTCTACGAGCGTGTCGGGGGGCCGGTTGGGGCCATCGTAGGCGGCGTGGCGCTCGGCGCTTCGCTTTCGAGCCTGCATTACATTGGCGTCGCCGGCGTTGCGATCGATGGGCTCCAGGCATGGGCGATCGATCTGGTCGCCGCGTCGCTTGCGTTGAACGCGGCGCTTTCGATTTTGGCGCTTCATCTCTTCAACGCAGCGGCGCGCTTGGCGCGCATGGCGGCGCCTGTGGCGCTGACGCTTGGCGTCATCGCGCTGCACTTCACTGGGATGAGCGCGGTCACCATCACGCCGCTGCCTGGCGCGGCCGCGAGCGCCCTCACGCTTGAGCGCGGCGATCTCACTGCGATGGTGGCGGCGGGCGCGGGCGCGGTGCTGCTGGTTATCCTTGTGCTGGCCTTTGCGGACCGGCGGCTGACAGCCGTCAAGCTTGCACAAGCGGCGCGGTTCCGGCGGCTCGCGGATGCGGCCGTGGAAGGCATCGTCATTCATGACCGCGCGATCATCCAGGATGTGAACCAGCAATTCGCCGACATGCTGGGACGCGATTTCAAGTCACTGATTGGCCAGCCGATCCGGCAGTTTTTCCGTGACGAAACGTGGATTGAGTTCGAAGCGGCGCTGGATGGATCCGGGGAATCCTTGATCGAGCGGCCGATCACCGTGAGCGGCGCCTCCGTCGATGTGGCGATCCACACACGCGTATTGAACGCCGAGGAAAACCTCTGGATTTCGTCCGTGCACGATATTTCCGTGCGCAAACGCGCGGAAACGGCCGAGCAGGCGAACGCCGCGAAATCGCAATTCGTCGCCAATATGAGCCACGAGTTGCGCACGCCGCTGAACGCGATCATCGGCTACGCCGAAATGCTCGAGGAAGAGGGACGGGACCGCGACGACGACATCATCGCGAGCGATGCGGCGCGCATTACGCATTCCGCCAAGCACTTGCTTTCACTGATCAACGAAATCCTCGACCTTTCCAAGATCGAAGCGGGCAAGCTCGAAGTTACGAGCGAAGAGGTTTCACTGCCGGACGTGATCCGGGACGTGTTCGAAACCGTGCGCCCGATGCTGGAGGCGAACGAAAACCGCGGCGAAATCGTTTTCGCCGACGATGCGCGCGTGGTGCGCGCCGATGCGTTCCGCTTGAAGCAGTGCCTGCTCAACCTTGCATCCAACGCGGCGAAGTTCACCAAGAACGGGCGCGTTGGTTTCCGCGTGCGGCGCGCGCCGGGCGGCATGATCGAGATCGCGGTGGCCGATTCCGGCATGGGCATGAGCGCCGAGCAAACCGCCGCGCTCTTCCAGCCGTTCACGCAGGCCGATGCGAACGTCGCCAAATCGTTCGGCGGCACGGGCCTTGGCCTTGCGATCACCAAGCGCCTGATCGAGATGATGGGCGGCGCCGTGCGCGTGAAGAGCGCGCTCGGCAAAGGTTCGGTGTTCACGATCGTGCTGCCGGAAGCG
>CAZXNY010000445.1:0-2280 GCA_964642205.1 uncultured Caulobacteraceae bacterium | reverse complement strand
TATAAGCGCCGCGCGAATAGCCGAAGAAGTAGAGCTGATCGCCCGGCTCGTAGTTCAGCGTCAGATATTCGTAGGCTTCCTGGACCTTGTAATCGAGGCCGCGGCCGAACGCGGCTGAGAACATGTCCATCCGGCCGACCTCGACGCCGACGCCATCGTCGTAATAGACGATCTGGGCGTTGCCATCGGCGTCGCGCCCCGCGATGGAGCGCGCCGTCAGCGCGACGTTGGTCAGAACATCCTTGGCCAGCGTGGACCAAGTCCCGTCGCAGCAAACCACCAGACGCTTCATGGAACCCCCCGCCGCCCCCGCGACCTCGCCCGTTTCTCGCGCTCCTGAGCCCCTGGGGCAAGGGCTTCGCGAGATGCGTGCGTTTGAGCGGCGCGCCCTCACAGCGGGTGAAATCGCACTCGGACAAGGGATTTTCGGCGCGGCGGTGCGGTGGCCAAGGGTGCGGGTGGCGCAGGCGCCGTGGGGACCGTTCGGAGCCATGGTTCCACTGGGTGAAACCATCTGGTTCGGCGCCTGGCGCGCGCCGAATGATTTCAGTTTGGCGACACGCGCGGCGCAGGGTTGGCTGATCCACGAACTGGCGCATGTGTGGCAGGCAGCGCGCGGTGTGGTGCTGCCTGTTGCGAAGCTCGGCGCGCTGACGCGCGCGGCTTACGCGGTGCGCCACGCGCCGGAAAAGCGCTTCAAGGATCACAACATCGAGGCGCAGGCCGAGATTGCGCGGCTGTTGTTTCTGGCGCGCGAGGGCGTGGATACGGTTCCGGGGCGCGATGTGTTGGAGACGTTGTGGGCAGAAGCGTTCCATCAACGCTTCCCGGCCGAACGACGTGAGAGCCGGGACCCAGGGCAAATTTGACGCTGTGGCCCTTGGCCCCGGCTCGGCTTCGCCGTCCGGTGAGCGTGATCAACTCCGCGCGCTAGGGCTCTTCGATCAGGTCGTCATTCAGCGTGAATTCGCCGGCGCGTACGCGCGCGGGCAGCTCCTCACACATCTCCGCGACGGGCTCGACGCCGTAATTGTCGACCATGTCGGCGAGTGCGGCGTAGATCGCGACGGATGCGAGCATTTCGGGCTCCACACCTTTGGCGAGCGCTTTGTCCCAAGCGTCGAGGAGCAGATCGAGGGCGAGCGCTTTTTGCGCATCGGAAGGAAGTTGGGTCGTCATCGCCGTTCCTATTGCGCGCCGCGTGCGCCGAGCGCGCCGGCGATGCGAAGGCCCCGCGCGCGCAGTTCCGCTTCGGTCTGCTGCGAAGCGCGGTCGCATTCCGGGAAGCGGGCGGATTCGTTGCGGTAGCCTTGGTTGAAGCTGTCGGAGAGCGCTTGGCGCATGCCGGGCTCGCGATCGATCACGCCGCGCATGTAGTCACGCCAGCGCTGATCGCCGCGGCCTGAGCAGGTGATGCGCAGATAGTGCGAGCCGCCGAGCACTTCGGCGAGATCGATCAGCTGCTGGCGGTACCACGCCTCGCCGCCCCGTTCCGCCGCTGGCGCTTGTTGCGCGGCAGGCGCGCGTTGGGCGGCGGCGGGGTGAGCCGAGAGCGCCAGGGTGAGCGCGAGCGCGGCAAGGAGACGGGGTAGCGACATTCTGGACCCGGTTAGTCGCAAAACGGGGCCGGAGTGTGAAGGCGGCCAGGATGAAACTTTGGCTGGGTAGGCGCGCGTCAGTAACCGTCGGCCGCCCCGTCCTTGCGCATTTCGGTGGCGGCTTCGTAGGTCCCGTCGGGGTTGCGCATGATGGCCTGGTAGCCGCCGAAGCCGCCATCTGCAGGCATCAGGCGGTGGCCGCGGCGCGTCAGCTCGGCTTGAACTTCGGGCGTGACGCCGTTTTCGAGGCTGACGTGCCCGACGCCATCGGGCGCATCGCCGTTGGGCTCGGCGTTCCCGAAGTGCCGGTAGCGCGCGGCGTCCCCGGCGGCCTGAAGGTCGAGCCCGTAATCCACAAGATTGACGATGATCTGGACGTGCCCCTGGGGCTGCATGTCCCCGCCCATGACGCCGAAGGCGAGCCAGGGCTGGCCGTTCCGCATCGCGAAGGCCGGGATGATGGTTTGAAACGGCCGGCGGCCCGGCGCGTAGATGTTGGGGTGCCCGTCCTGCAGCGCGAAGATCTCGCCGCGGTCCTGCAGCATGAAGCCGAGCCCATCGGGCACCAGGCCCGAGCCCATGCCGCGATAATTGGACTGAATGAGCGAGACCATCATGCCGTCCGCGTCGGCGGTGGTGAGATAGGTCGTGCTGTCGCCCATACGGATGTCCGCGTGCGGCG
>CAZXNY010000444.1:0-2283 GCA_964642205.1 uncultured Caulobacteraceae bacterium | reverse complement strand
CCGAGCGCCGCCAGAAGGAATTTGCCGCGCGCACCGAACTCTTCATCAAGGCGCTCGAAGTCGACGAGATGTTCGCGCAGCTGCTCGCGTCGGAAGGTTTCGAGACGGTCGAAGAGATCGCCTACATCGAGCCGATGGAGCTTGCCGCGATCGAAGGGCTCAACGAAGAGATCGCCGAAGAGCTGCAAGCGCGCGCGACGGAATATCTCGAAAAGCTCAACGCCGAGCTCGACGCCAAGCGCAAGAGCTTGGGTGTGGAGGACGCGCTCCTTGAAGTGCCCGGCATGACGCTACCCATGGCGGTCGCGCTCGGAGAAAAGCAGGTCACCACGCTCGACGATTTCGCGGGCATGGTTGCCGACGATCTGCGTGGCTGGTTCGAGACCAAGAACGGCGAGCGCGTGCGCGAGCCCGGCATTCTCGAAAGCTTCAACCTCACGCCCGAACAGGCCGACGATCTGATCATGCAGGCGCGCGTCGCGGCCGGTTGGATCGACGCGCCGGAAGCGGCCTCGGAGGAAGAAGCGGCTGGCGAAGAGGGCTGATCCCGGCCCGGCGCCCGCCGCGCCGAAGGTCCGCGAACGCCGCTGCGTCGCCACGGGCGAGACGTTGCCGGAGGCGCGTCTCGTCCGCTTCGTGTTGGGGCCGGGCGATGTGCTCGTGCCCGATGTGGCGGCCAAGCTCCCAGGCCGCGGCGTTTGGGTCACGGCCACGCGTGAAGCGCTGGCGCGCGCGCTGAAGACCGGGGCGTTCGCCAAGTCGCTGAAAGCGCAGGCAAAGGCGCCCGCCGATCTCGCGGATCAGACGGAGTCTTTGCTCGCGCGCCGCTGTCTTGAGCTTTTGGGCCTCGCGCGGCGGGGTGGGGCGATCGCGCTCGGCGCCACCGCCGTGGAAGCGGCGATTCGCGAGCGGGCTCCCTATATGTTGATCGAAGCCGCCGATGGCGAAGCCGATGGGCGTGAGCGCTTGGTGCGCCTCGCTTTCGGGCTTTGGCGTGAGGAGCCGCCGCTGTGCGGCGCATTCCAGGCGGCGGAATTGGGCATGGCGCTGGGGCGGGATCGTGTGATACACGCATGCCTGCTTCAGGAGCGTTTGGCGCAGCTTTGGACGGCTGAATTGGGCCGTCTTGCTGGATTCCGCGCCATCGTTCCGAGTTCCTGGCCCCCCTCCTGGCGGACCCGCCGATTGGGACCGAGCCCGACCGGCGGCACAGCCTCCGGATCGGACGACGATGCATTTGGCGGTTGAGCCGAGAAACGAGCGAAAAGGCACGAATGAGCGACGGCGCTGAAAGCAAAGAAGGTACGGGGCGCAAGCCCCTCACGCTGACCCGCACGGCCAATGCAGGCACGGTGCGTCAGAGCTTCTCGCACGGCCGCACCAAGTCGGTGACGGTCGAGGTGCGCGAGAAGCGCGCGATCGGCCGTCCAGGCGCGGGCGCTGCGCCTGCCGCGCCGGGCCCCGGCGTGCCGCCGCCGCTCGCGAAAGCGCCTGCCGCCGCGCGTCCTGCGCCCGCAGCGCCAGCCGCACCGCCGCCGCGCGCCGCGCCCGGCGCGATCTCGGACGAAGAAACGCGCCGCCGCGAAGAAGCTGTCGCGCGCGCGCTTGCCGATCGCGGCCAGCGCGAAGCGAAGGCGCGCGAAGAAGAAGAGCAGCGCCGCGCCCTCGAAGACGCGCAGCGCAAGCGCATCGAAGAAGAACAAGCGGCTGTCGAACTCGAAAACCGCCGCCGCATGGCCGAAGCCGCCGCGGCCGACGCTGCAAACCGCCGTGCAGCGGTGCAAAGCGGCCAAGGTCCCGCGCCCGCCGAGCCGGAGCCGCAGCCGGTGGCCGAAGCGCCAAACGAAAACAGTCTGCTCGCCGAACTGGGCGGCCGGGTTAAATCCACGCGCCGTGCGCCTGCGCCGCCGCCGCCGCCCAAGAAGAACGCCCCGCAGCGCCGCGAAGGCAAGCTGACGCTCGATATGGTCGAGCGCATCACCGAAGGCGATGACGAACGCGTGCGTTCGCTCGCCGCCTATCGCCGCGCGCAGATGAAGGAAAAAGAGCGCCGCGCGAAGCTGCAAGGCGGCGGCGAGCGTGACCGGATCGTGCGGGAAGTCGTCATTCCCGAAACCATCACGGTGCAAGAGCTTTCGAACCGGATGGCGATCCGCGTCGCGGACATCATCAAGTTCATGATGCGCCAAGGCACGATGCTGAAGATCACCGACGTGATCGATGCAGACACCGCCGAGCACATCGCCGAACTGGACGCCGCGCTGGTCCACGCCGAGGCGGCCA
>CAZXNY010000443.1:0-2287 GCA_964642205.1 uncultured Caulobacteraceae bacterium | reverse complement strand
GCCATTTGCGCGAGACGCTGCACGGCGGCTTCGATCTCCTTGCCGGCCGTGATCATCAGATCGGCCATCTCGTCGATGACGACGACGATGTAGGGCATCGGCTCAAGCGGCAGCTCGCGCGTTTCGTAGATAGGCTCGCCGCTGGTGGGGTCGAAGCCCGCATGCACGGTACGCTCAAGACGCTCGCCGCGCTCAAGGGCGTCAGAGACGCGCTCGTTGTAGCCGGTGATGTTGCGCACGCCGAGCTTGGACATGCGGCGATAGCGATCCTCCATCTCGCGCACGGTCCACTTGAGCGCGACGACGGCTTTCTTCGGATCGGTGACGACGGGCGAGAGAAGGTGCGGAATGCCTTCGTAAACCGAAAGCTCCAGCATCTTCGGATCGATCATGATGAAGCGGCACTCTTCCGGCGGGTGCCGGTAGAGCAGCGACAAGATCATGGCGTTGATGCCGACGGACTTGCCCGAACCGGTGGTGCCCGCGATCAGCAAGTGCGGCATACGTGAAAGATCGGCGGCGTAGGGATCGCCTTCGATGGTTTCACCGAGCGCCAGCGGCAGGCGCCCTTGCGTGCCCGCGAACGCGCTCGAGCCGAGCAGCGTGCGGAGATAAACCGTTTCGCGCTTCGGATTCGGCAGTTCGATGCCGATCGCGTTGCGGCCAGGAATGACGGCGACACGCGCGGCGTTCGCGCTCATCGAGCGCGCAATATCGTCGGCAAGGCCGATCACGCGCGAGCTCTTCACGCCCGCGGCGGGCTCAAGCTCGAACAACGTAACGACAGGGCCGGGGCGCGCGGAGACGATCTCGCCCTGCACGCCGAAATCCTGCAGCACGGTTTCGAGTTGGCGCGACATCGCTTGCAGCGTGTTGGCGTCCGCGTGCGTCGTGCGCGGCTTGGCTTGCGCAAGCAGCGCGCCACCCGGCAATTCGAACGCGCGGCCGAAAGAATACGTGGTTTGCTGTTGCGGCTTGCTTTGCGGCGGCGCGTTGCGCTGACGGCGCTGTTCGCGCGGTTGCGGCGCGGGTTCGGGCGCATCGCTTGCGAAGTTTTGCGGGATCGGCCGTTCGCGGCGTGGCTGTTCTTCGCGCGTTTCTTCTTGTGGCGCGGCTCTGCGCGGCGCGGGGCGCGCGCTCGCCTTATCTTCGATCGGCCGGCGATAGGAATTCCACTGATCGGGCTCAGCCGGCCGCGCCTTTTGCGCAACGTACGTGATCGCGCGCTGCGCTTGGCCGCCAGCGTTCGCCGCGGCGCGCCCTGCGTTCATCACGTCTTCGGGGCGCACATGGAAGGACCAGCCCGTCGCGAACAGGCCGCCGATCGCGCACACGAGGCCTGCCAAGATCGTTGGGAACGGCAAACCCGGCATGCTCAGCATGCCTTGGAAAAGACCGGAGAGTCCGTCGCCCAGCACGCCGCCGAAACCCGCCGCAAGCGGCCAGCCTTCCGGCGTCGGAATCGTTGCGCATGCGGCGGCCAGCAGCGCGATGCCCGCGCTGCCCGCCATCAAGCGTCCGCGCGCAATCGGATTGGCGAGGCGCCGGCGCCACACACGCATCGCGCCAGCGGCAAACAGCGCCCCCATCGCCAGCGGCGCGGCGGCGCCCAGAGTTTGAATCGCAAGGTCCGCGAACGCAGCGCCCGGTCCGCCGAACAGATTGTGCGTGGCGCCGTCCGTCGCGGTGTTGAAGCTCGGGTCTTCCGGCGAATAGGTCAGCACGGCGCCGAGGCCGTAAGCGCCCACCAAACCAGCGGAAAGTGAAAGCGCGGCGCGCTTCAACGCCGTGCGCGCAGCCGCGCTGGCCGTGCCCTGCGGCAGGCGCCCGTCGTGGGAATAGGCGTCGTCGGTCATGCTTCTGCGCGCGCGTCCGGTTGAGCGAACAAGCCCGGAATGTTGAGCCTCCGGGTAAACGGGTGGTTACGATGAGGCCGTTGTCACAAGCTTCGGCCGTGAAAACGAAAAATCGCGCCGCACCCGCAACGAACCGTGCGCCGTGGTTAACGAATTGCGCGCCGCTGCGCCGCGCCATTTGCACAAAACAAAAGCGCCGCCCGAAGGCGGCGCAAGGGGAAGGAGAAATCTGAAAGCGTTGGCTGGCCCGGCGCTTTCGCAACCGGGCCAGCTTTCACGCTTAGGAGTGATAGGCGCGTTCGCCGTGCTCCATGATGTCGAGGCCCTCTTGCTCGGTTTCCTTCGAAACCCGCGAGCCGCCGAGGATCTTGAGCAGCAGGAACACCACGATGCTCGCCACCGCGGACCACACGAAGGACACGCCAACCGCC
>CAZXNY010000442.1:0-2293 GCA_964642205.1 uncultured Caulobacteraceae bacterium | reverse complement strand
GATGCTGATGGCGGCGCCGCCGGACGTGTTTCAGAAGGCGCTCGACGGCATGGCGGCGCTCGCGAAGAACGGCTTTCGCTATCCGTTCGCGCAATACGGCGTGCAGCAGGACGTGCGCGCTGGCATGGCGGTGAGCTACGCGGAGAAGAGCTAGCGCCATCGCGGCGCGAAGAACACCGCACGCTTCCCGGCCGCAGCGAAGCGAAGAGCCGGGACCCAGGGCAAGACACGATTTCCGTGGCCCTAGCCCCCGGATCAGCGCTGCGCGCTGTCCGGGGAGCGTGGACTCCGGTTACGCCGAACCCGTAGCGTCAGGCAGGCCGAGGATGCGTTTGGAGATGATGTTGTTCTGAATCTCGACGCTGCCGCCGTAGATCGACATCGCTTTGCCCGAGAGCCACGAGCGCACCGCGCCGATCTCGTCGCTGTTGAAGCCCTCGCCTTCCCAACCGTGCGACCGGTTGCCGAAGATTTCGAGCGTCAGCTCCGCGCGCGTTTGCGCGACGACGGTGGCGGAGTTCTTCAGCACGGACGGCGCGTTCGACGGGGTTTGCGTGCCCTTCGCTTCGGCAATCGCGCGCTGCAGCGTGAGGCCGTGCGCGCGCACGTGGATCAGGTGATCGGCGAGGCGCTTGCGCATATCGGGATCGGCGAGCCGGCCGTTCGCGTCCGTGCCGACATAGGCTTTCGCGATATCTTGGAACGGCTTTGACGGACCGCCTTCGCCGCGTGCGCCCGAAGGCGCGCCGGTTTGGCTCGCGCGTTCGTGCTGCAGGAGGCGCTTGCCGACAGTCCAGCCCTTGTTGATCTCGCCGAGCATGTCGCCCTTGGTGGCCTTCGCATCGGTGAAGAAGGTTTCGCAGAACGGCGAGGCGCCCGCGATCAGCTTGATCGGGCGGGTTTCGACGCCGGGCTGGCGCATGTTGATCAGAACAAAACTGATGCCGTCATGCTTGGTCGACGTATCGGTGCGCACGAGCGCGCCGCACCAATCGGCGTAATGCGCGCCAGAGGTCCAAATCTTTTGGCCGTTGATCAGCCAGTGATCGCCTTTGTCCTCGCACTTGGTCATCAGCGAGGCGAGGTCCGAGCCGGCGCCCGGTTCGGAATAGCCGACGCACCAGCGCGTTTCACCGCGCGCCATCGGCGGGATGTGCGTGCGCTTTTGCTCTTCGGTGCCGTAATCGAGAATGGTCGGCCCGACCATCGAAACGCCGAGCAACGTATCGGGCGCGATCGGATTGTAGGCGCCGATCTTCGCCATCTCCTGTTGGAGCACGCGCGCTTGCGGCTGCGAGAGCCCGCCGCCGCCGTATTCCTTCGGCCAGGTCGGGACGCCCCAGCCCTTTTCGCCCATCGCTTTCTTCCAAGTCAGGGCGTCGCCCTTGGCTTCGGTGACGGATTCGTCCGTCGGCTGACCGGCGCCCGAGCCCTTGAGCGACTTCGGAAAATTCGCGGCGAGCCAATCGCGCGCTTCCGCGCGGAAATCTTCTAGCGCGTCGGCCATTGGACGCTTCCTCCCGTTTACGTTCGCGGCACCTTAGCGCGGGCGAAAGCGGCGGCAAGTTCACGTAGCGGGAGAGACCGGCGGGAGAGGAACCGTGACGTGCGTCACGGGCGGCAAACGCAATCGCACCGCGCGCGGGAACGAACGGCGCGCTTCCCGGTTCGCAACGCAGATTGAGCCGATCTGCTCTGAGAGAATCGAACCGGGAGAGATGAGATGAAGAAACTGCACCTTGCGCTCGCCGCTGGCGTCGCCGCGCTTGGCATGGCCGCTGTGCCGGCCGTTGCGAAAGACGTGACGTACACGCCCGCATATTACGCTCCGGCCAGCACGGCGCCCGTCGTGTATGAGGCCGATGATATCGTGATCGTGCCGTACGGCATCCGCGAGAGCCGCGACGGCACGCTCACGCTCTCGCGCGCGATTTCGATCAAAGACATCGATCTGCGGTACGACGCTGGCGTGGACGAACTGAACCGCCGCGTCTCGTGGACAGCGCGCGAAATTTGCGACGAACTCGATGACGCGTCGCGCAGCTCGCTCATGCTGTCGTCCGAGCGCGACTGTGTGCGTGACGCCGTCCGCGACGCCCGCCCGCAAGTAAACGCCGCGATTCAGCGCGCACGGTATTACTAAGGGCTGAAATGCTCCCCCGTTTACGGGGGAGCTGGCACGCGCAGCGTGACTGAGGGGGCGAGCCGCAGCGCAGGCCGCCGCCCACCGCCGCCCCCGCGCCCCCCCCCCGGGGGGGGGGGGGGTTGGTGTGGGGGGGGGGGGGGGGGAGGA
>CAZXNY010000441.1:0-2319 GCA_964642205.1 uncultured Caulobacteraceae bacterium | reverse complement strand
CCAGCCC
This sequence comes from uncultured Caulobacteraceae bacterium, assembly GCA_964642205.1. Classification (GTDB taxonomy): domain Bacteria; phylum Pseudomonadota; class Alphaproteobacteria; order Caulobacterales; family Aquidulcibacteraceae; genus JBEVOS01. Next base: position 2,312 of record CAZXNY010000441.1, on the reverse strand, counting down.
TCGGGCAGGCGGCGCGGCACGGCGAGGATCAGCGCCATCGTCATGTCGGCGGTGTCTTCGGTGAGCACGCCCGGCGTGTTGGTAATGGCGATGCCGCGCTGCACGGCGGTGGCGACGTCGATATTGTCCACGCCGGCGCCAAATTGCGCGATGAGCCGAAGCTTCTCTCCCGCTTGCGAAAGCACGCGGCCATCCAAGCGATCCGTCACCGTGGGCACCAGCACGTCGGCGCGCTGCATCGCGTCCTTCAGCTGCTCGGCGCTCATGGGCTTGTCTTCAAGGTTCAGCTCAGCGTCGAACAGCTCGCGCATCCGCGTTTCCACCGGATCGGGGAGCTTGCGGGTGACGATGACCTTGAGGTTCTTGGCGGCGGGCATGAGGGCTCTTGTTGGACGCTTCGCGGCGCCAGTGATCGGGCTCGTTCCGGCCTCCTTAGACCAGCGCAAAGGCGGCTCCAAGGCGAGCGAGAAAACCTGCGCATCAGGCGCCTGTTAAACGGGCTTTCACCCCCGCTGGCGCATCTTGGCGCCTTCCGCTGTTTCAACCGGCGGAGCCCAAGATAAAGGCCGGCGCGACCGGCCACAGGGTAAGGGTTTGGTGATGGTCCGTTTACGCTACGCCGCGATTGCGGCCGCGATCCTGTCGCTTGGCGCTGCTGCCGCCGCCGTCGAACGCCCCGAGCCGGGCGCGAGCGCGCCCACGCCCGACCTACCGCGCTATGTGAGCCTCAAATCGGACAACGCGAACGGCCGGCACGGCCCGGGCGAAGAACACCGGATCGACTGGATCTATCAGCGCGCCGGCCTGCCGCTGCAGGTGACGGGCGAGAGCGGCCCGTGGCGCCGCGTCGTCGATCCGGATGGGGCGCAGGTCTGGATCCACGAAAGCAACCTCGATCAGCGGCGGACGGCCTATGTGGTCGCGCACGGCGACGTGCCCATGAAACGGCGCGCCAACCACAATTCCCGGACGATCGCGCGGCTCGCGCCCGGCGTGGTGGTCGGGTTCACTGGCTGCGACGGCGATTGGCGGCGGGTGACCGTGGGCGGGCGCGTCGGCTGGGTGCCTTCCGCGGCCGTCTGGGGCGCGGACTGCGCGGGCATCTGATCCCCTAGCGGGAGGGCGCGCGTCCTTGCCGCCCCGGACCCTGCCTGCTAGCCCTGCCGGGCATGAAAATTCAGTCCGCCTACCCGTCCTCGTTCGACTATGACGCGCTGATTGCCTCCGGCGAGGGCCGCCTCATGGGGCCGGGTAACGCCCAGCTCCCCCTGCCGCCCATGCTGATGTTCGACCGGATCACTGAGATCACCTCGGATGGCGGCAAGCACGGCAAAGGCCAGCTGATCGCCGAGTTCGACATCACGCCCGAGCGCTGGTTCTTCCCGTGCCACTTCGTGGGCGATCCGGTGATGCCGGGCTGCCTTGGGCTCGACGCGATGTGGCAGCTCGTCGGCTTCTATCTTGGCTGGGCCGGCGGCCCGGGGCGTGGGCGCGCGCTGGGCGTTGGCGAAGTCGCCTTCCGCGGACAGATCACGCCCGACACCAAACTCGTGCGCTACGAAATCGACATGAAGCGCGTGATCATGCGCAAGCTGGTGCTCGGCATCGGCGATGGCGTGGTGTTCGCGGATGGAAACCCCATCTACACGGCGAAGGATTTGCGCGTTGGCCTGTTCAGCGCCGACCAGCTCGCCGCAGGCATGAACCAAGCAGGCTAAACAACGGCGATAAGCCGGGAGCCGCACAACCTAGGGAAACGAAATGCGCCGCGTGGTCGTGACCGGGATGGGGATTGTCTCCTCCATCGGCAACAACATCCAAGAAGTGCTCGCAAGCTTGCGGGACGCCAAGAGCGGCATCCGCGCCGCGGCGGAATACGCAGAGCGCGGCTTCCGCTGCCAAGTCCACGGCGAGCCGACGGTGCAGCCGGAGGACGTCGTCGATAAGCGCGTGATGCGGTTCATGGGCGAAGGCTCGGGCTGGAATTTCATGGCGATGGATCAGGCCATCGTCGATGCGGGCCTCGAAAAGAGCGATGTTTCGAACGACCGCACCGGCCTCATCATGGGATCGGGCGGGCCTTCGACGCGTGCGATCGTCGCCGCGGCTGATGTGACGCGCGAAAAAGGCGCCAAGCGTGTTGGCCCGTTCGCGGTGCCGAAGTCCATGAGCTCGACCGCGAGCGCGACGCTCGCGACGCCGTTCGAGATCAAGGGCGTGAACTATTCGATCAGCTCGGCCTGCGCGACCTCCTCGCACTGCATCGGCAACGCCTACGAGATGATCCAGTGGGGCAAGCAGGACGTGATGTT
>CAZXNY010000440.1:0-2332 GCA_964642205.1 uncultured Caulobacteraceae bacterium | reverse complement strand
CGAGATCGGCGCCACAAATTTCAGTGGCCGCGTTCAAGAAAGCTTCCGCGTAATCGTACGCATCCCCGCGCGCGTAGCTTTCGGCAAGCGAGAGAAGCGGGATGAGTGACAGCGTGGGTTGGAGCGCGGGGTTGACGGCGTGGCCCGCGATATGCGCGCCAATCGTGGCCGGGCGGCCGGTGAAGGCCCGCAGATGCAGAAACTGGCTCATGCGCGGGCCATCGTTGACGGGGTAATTGTCCCACAGCAGGGGTTTGCGTTTCATCTTTTCGCCGACGCGCGCGAGATGGCCGGGCGTGAATTCGCGCGAGCACACTTCAGGGCCGGTCCAAAACATTTGGATGCGCGGATCGAGGCCGGCGCCCAGGTCTTCGAGATAGTTAGCGGGGCTCTGCCCAAAGAAACGCGGCAGTGCGGGATCATCTGAGTAATAGGTCGGGCACAAAGTGAGCGTGCGCGCTTTCGTGTGCGCGGCGCACCAATGCATGATCTCGATCTGCTTTTGCGCGAGGCCTTCCATGTCGCCGCGCATATCGTCGAACAAAATCGCGAGTTCGTCGCAGCCGATGGAATCGAAGAAAGCGAGCTTGTCCTTGAGCGCGGCTTTGCTCTCGTCGTTGAAGGCGCGGAAGAGATCGTAGGGGGAAAGGCCAACGCCGAAGCGCGTATTGTGGGCGCGGCACTGCGCGGCGAGTTTGGCGAGCGCGTCTTGTTCGGCTTGCGGATGCGGCTCGGTCCAGCGGCGCCGGAGATACGCGTCCACCTTCGGGGCGTAGAGGTAGAAGCGGTAGCCGCGCGGCGCGAGCGTTGCGACGCAACGCGCGCGCGCCGCCCACGACCACGGCGCGCCGTAAAAGCCTTCGATAACGCCGAGGTTTGTCATGGGCGCGTTCTAGCGCGACCAGTGCACACAAAAAACTCTCCCTCATTCCGGGCGCGCGACAGCGCGACCCGGAACCTAGGGCGGACGTGATGCGCGTGGCCCCTGGGTTCCGGCTCTCCGCTTCGCTTCGGCCGGAATGAGGGAGTGAGGTTTACGGCTTCACGAACCGCAGCGTCATGCGGTCGCTTTCGCCGATGGCGTCGTATTCGGTGCGGTCGAAGGCGGGGTTGGCGGGTTGGCCGGCGGGCGCGGTTTGGCGGACGGGCGGGAGCGTCCAGACGCCGAACGGGTGATCGCGATCGTCGCGCGGGTTGGCGTTGATCTCGCTGCGACCCGCGAGGCGAAGACCCGCGCGCTCGGCGGCGGCGATGACATACGCTTCGGGCACGTAGCCGGTCGGCGCGCTCACCGCGACGTCGGCGCCTTCGGGCGCGCGGTGTTGCTCGACGGCGAGCACGCCGCCCGGTTTCAGCACGCGCGCGAATTCGGACATGAAGCGATCGGTCGCGCCAGCTTGGCGCGCCCAGTTGTGGTAGGCGCGCGCGACGAGGATGAAGTCCGCGCTCGCATCCGGCATCGCGAGGCCGGATGTCATGCCGAAGTTCACGGCTTCGACTTGGCCGTACGTTTCAGCGTTCGAAAATTCTTGCAGGAAGTTCGCGCGCGCATCGCGCGCTTGCTGGCTGACGTTTGGATTGTTGAGATCGACATAGCCGGCGACGAAGCGGCCATTGGTGGCGCGTGCGAAGGGCGCGAGGATCTGGGTCCACCACGAGCCGGCGCCGGGATTGATCTCGACGATCGTCGCGCCCGGCTGGAGGCCCCAGAACGCGAGCGAGGCGGCGGGGTGGCGGTATTGGTCGCGGGCGCGGTCTTCCGCCGGGCGCCAGGCGCCGTTCACGGCGGCGAGGACTTCCGCACTCGGGGCGGCGGCCTCCGTGCCGGATGCGTGTGAGCTGCCGGTGGACGCCGTCTCCGTCGCGCACGCGCCCAATCCTGCCGCGGCCAACACCGCAAACGCCGCCGCCAATTTTCTCATCTTGTGCTCCCTGCCCCGTGGAGCGGGGCGCGCGAGGCTTAGCGCGCGGCGCGCGCCGGGCAAGGCTTGGGGCGATGGGCGGCAGTAAAGTTCTGGTGTCCCCCGCTCAAGGAACCGGCACGCACTGCGTGACCAGCACCACGAGCCCCACGGCCCAGCCAAGCGCCAGCACCGCGATGAGCCACGTCATCGAGTCCGACAGTCTGAACGGCGGCTTGGGCATGCGGGCTCCGGCAGGCGGGAGCATGTGGAATCTCTCAGTCACCAGCGCCTGAGACCGCTGCCAGCGATGCGAAAGCTTACGCCGCCTCAGCCCCACAAGATACCGGCGAATCGAAACGACTCGCGAACAAAGCAGAACGAATCGGCTGCTCTTGATTCGTTCGGCGCCTGTTCACGGCTATATCTGG
>CAZXNY010000439.1:0-2335 GCA_964642205.1 uncultured Caulobacteraceae bacterium | reverse complement strand
ACTTCGTGATGGCGTCCGCGCAGATGGCCGGCGATGACCGGCGCGCGCTCGATTACGCCGCGCGCCTCGATCGTGCGCTGCCGATGGAGATGGCCGCGCAAGTCGTGCTCGCGCAGCCGGTGAAGGCCGCTGTCTGGTACGCGCGCGCGCAGTTCGATCAGCCGGGAACGATCCTCTCGGCGCCCGCGCCGCAAGCGGGCGTCGATCTCGTCGTCGGCGCCTGGCGCTACGCGCGCGGCATGGCGCATATCCGGCAAGGCCGCGCCGCCGAGGCGCGCGAAGAGGCCGACCTCATCGGGCGCCTGCGGCAGACGGGCAATTTCGAGCAGCTCAACGCCGGCGGCGTGCCCGCGCAGGACGTGCTTGAAATTTACCGCCGGGTGCTGATGGGCAAGGCCGCGCTTGTCGAGCGTAACTATCCAGCCGCCATCGCCGAACTGGAAGCCGCCGTCACGATGCAGGCCGCGATCCCGTACATGGAGCCGCCCTACATCTACTACCCCGTCCGCCGGACTCTCGGCGCCGCCTACCTCCTGGCCGGCCAGCCCGCCCGCGCCGAGGTCCAATTCCTCCAGACGCTGACCGAGAGCCCGAGCGACGCCTACGCCTATTGGGGCCTCTCCGAAGCCCGCCGCGCCCGGGGCGATGGCCGCGGCCGCTCCGCCGCCCGCTCGCTCTTCAGCGCGGCGTATCTCGGCAACGATGGCAGGGTCACGGCGATGGACCTCTAAGGTCCCTCCACCCGCAACCCCCTGAAAAGGCGCGCCCTTTGCGAGGGACTGGAACGGCAATCACCCTTCGTCCGTTAAGGGCTTGTCAGCTGCGTCATTCCGGCGCACAGTCGCTGTTACAAAGTCCAGACCTCCCGTCAGTGGAGGCGGATGGGAGGTTGAGATGAACAAGTTGCGCGACGCAGGCGACTGCCTGTTCGGGCTCCTCCTCGTCGGTGTGACGTTCGCGATCGGTTACGGCGCCATGTCCATGGTGTTCGAGCAGGCCGCGATGGCTTCGGCGCTCCTGCCCCAGTAAGCCCGCCGCGAGAGCCGCAAGTATTTGTTCATTCGTCGCGCGCCGCTGCGCGCAGAATCCATCATCGCGCCTTAACCAACCAAGCCTATCGTCCCTATTTAAAGCGCCAGCAGAACGCGCGGGACGCCCCGGGTCATGAAACCGAGCCTCAGTGAAATTCCGTTCCTACGGAACGCCGCGCCCGATGCGCTGGCGGCTCTGGAAGATGAAGCCGTTTGGTATTCGCTCCCCGCCGGCTGGCAGCTCTTTGGCGCGGGTGAAGCGGCGGACGGCATTTCGTTTTTGATGTCCGGCTCGCTCGCCGCTTTCCGTCCCGCAGAGCGCGGGCAACACGCGCTCGTCGGCTACATCCGCCCCGGCGAACCGGTCGGTGAAATGGCGCTGATCGCGCGCGAGCCGCACTCGGCTTCGGTGTTCGCGATCCGCGACAGCGAGATGCTCAAGCTTTCGCCCGAAGCGTTCGACCGCCTCGTGCGCTCGCACCCGACATTGATGGAGCAGATCGCGCGCCTGATGCTCGCGCGTGCACGCCAATCCGGCCGCAAGAGCGCACGCGCTGAACCGAAGGTCTACGCGCTCCTCTCCACGTCGCCGACGATCGATCTGAAGCTCCGCGCGCGCACACTGCAAGCAGCGCTGAAGCGCCTCGGCAAATCGGCGTGCGTCATCGGCGAAGAAGCCGCCGGTATGGACAGCGTGTGGTTCGATGCGCTCGAGCACGACCACGACGCGGTGTTTCTCGTGTCCGCGATCGGCGACACGAACTGGTTTCGCACGTGCTTGCGGCAAGCCGACCGCATCTGGGTCGTCGGGCGCGCAGATGCGCGCCCGTCCGCGCCGCTTCTGCCGCAAGACGATCCCTCGCCCGCACGGCAATTCAAGTTCGTCGACGTCATTCTGTTGCACCACGGCTCAAGCCGGCAGGCCGCGACAACCGAGGAATGGCGCGAAGCGTGCGATGCGCAGCGGCTCTTCCATTGGCATGGGCTCGAAGACGAGGACGCAGCGCGTTTGGCGCGCGTGATCGCGCAACGCTCGATCGGGCTTGTGCTCTCGGGCGGCGGCGCGCGCGCTTACGCGCATATCGGCGTGGTGCGTGCGCTCCGGGAAGCGGGGCTGCCGTTCGATGTCGTGTGCGGCACCTCGATGGGCGGGATCGTCGCGGCGTGCGTCGCGATGGGCTGGAACGACGAAGAGATCGAACTTCGCATCCGCAAAGCGTTCGTCGAAAGCAATCCGCTGGGCGACTACATCCTGCCGGTCGTGGCGCTCTCGCGCGGCCACCGCGTCGAGAACCGGCTGCAAG
>CAZXNY010000438.1:0-2335 GCA_964642205.1 uncultured Caulobacteraceae bacterium | reverse complement strand
GAGCCTGATGTCAGCGATCCGCACGATACCGGCCTACCCCCCGCCCGGCATTTTGTTCAGGGACATCACGACCCTCCTGGGGGACGCGCGCGCCTTCCGCCGCGCCGTCGATGAACTCGTCCAGCCTTTCGCAGGCCGCAAGATCGATAAGGTCGCCGGCATCGAGGCGCGCGGCTTCATTCTCGGCGGCGCCGTTGCGCACCAGCTGAGCGCTGGCTTCACGCCCGTGCGCAAAAAGGGAAAGCTCCCGGCCGCCACGCTCCGCCAAACCTACGCGCTCGAATACGGCGAAGACGAAGTCGAGATCCACGTCGACGCGATCCATCCCGGCGAAACGGTGCTCCTCGTCGATGATCTTATCGCCACCGGCGGCACCGCAGAAGCCGCGATCCAACTCCTCCGCCGCGCCGGCGCCGAAGTGGTGGGCGCAGCCTTCGTCATCGACCTGCCAGACCTAGGCGGCGCCAAACGCATCGAAGCCATGGGCGCGCCCGTCCACGCGCTCGTCGCGTTTCCGGGGCACTGAGCGCTAAAGCCCGAACACCTTCTTCGCGTTCTCGCCCAACACCGCCGCTTGCCGCGCGGGCGACAAATCCGCCACCGCGGCGCGGATGAGATTCGGCGCTTCGAGCGTGGAATCGATGTGCGGGTAGTCGCTGCCCCACAGGATGCGGTCTTCCCCGACGAGATCGAGCATCGCGCCGATGGTGCGCTCCTCGGGTTCGGCCACGAAGTAGCAATTGCGGCGGATGTAATCGCTTGGGCGCATCGGCAGCGGCGCGATCGATTGAAACTTCGCGTACTTTTCGTCGAGCCGGTCCATCAGATACGCCGCGAACCCGCAGCCGGCTTCGACGCTCACGATCTTCAGTTTCGGAAAGCGCTCGAACAGATAATCCGTCACCATCGCGGCCATCGCCGGGATCATCTGCCCCGTCGCGCCGAGCCCAAAGCTGAACACCGGCCCCGGCTTGCTCTCGCTCCACGAGGAAAAAATGCTGGTCTGCTGCCCAAAGCGCACGATCACGTGCAGGCAGCCCGGCACGCCCGCCTCTTCGCAAATCCGCCAGATCGGATCGAAGTGCGGATCGCTCGGCCGGCGACCGTCGATCACTTCGGGCGGCACGAAGAGGCCGCGAAACCCGGCGTCGATGCAGCGCTTCAACTCGCGCGCCGCTTCTTCCACGTCGCGCCAGTTCAGCACCGCGATCGGCGCCACGCGCCCGCGCGCGCCTTCGTGAAACTCGCGCTGCCAAGTGTTGTACGCGCGGCAATAGGCGGAGGAGAGCTCTAGATCGTCCGTCGGGAAGGGCAGGAGCCCGATGGTCGGAAACAGCACGCCGCAATCGACGCGCCAATCGTTCAGCAGCTTCACGCGCTCGCGCGGCTCGTAGCTCGCTGGCTCGCACCCGTCCTCGTACGTCAGCCCCGGCTTGAAGAGATCGAGCGCGTCGCGGTGCGCGCCGCCAAGCCCCGCGAGCACGCCTGCCAGCACGCTCTGCTCGGCGATAATCAGGTGCTGTACGCCCTCGCGCTCTTCGATGCGGATCGCGCGGTCGCGATATTTCGGCTCGAGATAGCGCTGCCAAAGATCGGCTGGCTCCATCACATGCGAGTCGCAATCGACGACGTAACTCATCCATTCGGCTCCGCGACGCGGTCGAACAAAGCGTTGAACGCGGCCACAGCCGCGCCCGCGCCACCAGCATAGCCCCACACGCCGTTCGCCACGGCCAAAAAGTCAGCGCCCGCGCGCACGAGCGGCTCAGCATTCGCGACGGTGATCCCGCCGATCGCGACGCACGGAATCTCCGTCATCGCCTGCCAGTCTTCGAGCAACTCAAGCTCGGCGACATGCACCGTGTCTTTCGTTTCGCTCGGAAAGAACGCGCCAAACGCGACGTAGTCCGCACCAGCTTCGGCCGCGACCATCGCGAGATGGCGCGACGCATGGCACGTCACGCCAATCTGCCGGTCCGGCCCGACGATGCGCCGCGCGTCCGCGTAGGACGCATCGCTCTGCCCAACGTGCACGCCATCCGCATCGAGCTGCGCGGCCAAATCCGGCCGGTCGTTCAAGATAAACGCTGCGCCGGCGTCCTGGATCACCGGCTTCAGCACGCGCGCCGCCGCGATCACGTCCGCGTCCGGCACGTCCTTCATGCGCAGCTGCACCGCCGCGACGTCACCCGCCGCGAGCGCCTCGGCCAGCATCCGCGCGAATGCGTCCGTCTCGAATTTCGAAGGCGTGATCAAATAAAGTCGCGTGCGCATGGAATATTTCGATAGATGGATTTCCGTTCATACGGCGCTCAGGCAGGCGCGCCTAGCGTCC
>CAZXNY010000437.1:0-2338 GCA_964642205.1 uncultured Caulobacteraceae bacterium | reverse complement strand
CGTCATCGCCTACGGCGATGACACCTTCTCCCACAAGGGGAGAAGGAGAAGGCGGCGCGCTAAGCGTTCTCAGCCTTGCGCATGTAGATGCTCTGCTTCGGCACAGCCATCACGCGCTCGACCATAGGGATGAACGCGTCGAGCGGCATCGTGTCGTAGCCGGGCAGGAACGCGTTTTGATCGTGCCGGTGGCAGAAGCGCGCGGTGTATTCGAAATGCGGGTGGCCGCGGAATTGCTCGCGCATGTCGCGGTCGAGCCCGAGGTGATGGAAGAAGTAGTAGCCCTGGAAGATGCCGTGGTTCTGCAGCATCCACCAATTGGCTTCGCTGACGTAGGGCTTCAAAATCGTCGCCGCGAGCTCGGCGTGGTTGGCGGACGCGAGCGTATCGCCAATGTCGTGCAGCAGCGCGCAGACGACATATTCTTCATCCATCCCGTCGCGATGCGCCAGCGTCGCCGATTGCAGCGAGTGCTCCAGGCGATCGACCGCGAAGCCGCCGAAGTCGCCGTCGAGCAATTTCAGGTGCTCGATCACGCGCTTGGCGCGGCCCTTGTTGAATTCGGCTGACTGGCCGCCGATGATCATCCAATCTTCTTTGGTGCCATCCTGCATCGCGGTGAATTTCGCGCGGGGGCCTTGAGCGCCGTCAGCAGCCATCGGGAGTCTCCTCGTTGTTGAGTCAGTTTCGCTCTCTCCTGACGGCCGCGTCAATCGCGCTCACCGCCTGCGCAACGACCTCCGCCGGGCCTGAAACGGAAGCGTTACGCGGTTGCTGGATTGAGCGGCGGGGCGCCGACACGCTCACGATGCGCTGGTTTCCGACCTCCGGAGAGCCCTCGGCCTGGACGGGAAACATGCTGCTCTACACCCCCGGCCAGGAGCCGGACGCGAGCGCCTACGAGATCGTTCCGGCCGCCGGCGAGCGCGAGCAACGGGGCTGGGCCATGTGCCCGCAGGACGAGCCGACCAACCCGCCGTGCCTCGCCGCCTTTTTCGGCCGCGGCGACCCGGCGGCTGGCTCCTGGTTCGAGATTGCCGCTGCGCCCGAAACGCTCGCCATCCGGTACGTCACCGAGGGCGGGGAGGGCTTCACGCTCTTCAATGGCCAGCGGGACGGTTGCGACTGACCGGGCTCCGGCCCTACATCCCCCGCGATGCCCGGCAAGACCCTCTACGACAAGATTTGGGAACAGCACGTCGTCGCCAAGGAGGCGGACGGCTCGGCGCTGCTCTACATCGACCTCCACCTCATCCACGAGGTCACGACGCCGCAGGCGTTCGCCGGCCTCAAGGCCAACAAGCGCAAGGTCCGCCGGCCGGACCTGACGCTCGCCGTCGCTGATCACAACACGCCGACGGAGAACCAGGCCGCGGGCCTCGCCGGCGTCAAAGACCCCGAAGCGCGCCTGCAGCTCGAAACGCTGACGAAGAACGTCGCCGAGCACGAGATCGAGTTCTTCCCGATGGGCGATATCCGCAACGGGATCGTCCACGTCATCGGCCCCGAGCAGGGCCGCACGCAGCCGGGCCTCACGATCGTCTGCGGCGATAGCCATACATCGACGCACGGCGCGTTCGGGGCGCTCGCGCACGGCATCGGCACCAGCGAAGTCGAACACGTGCTCGCCACGCAAACTTTGCGCACGCGCAAGTCGAAGAACATGCTCGTGCGTTTCGAAGGCAAACTGCCGCCCGGCGTCGGCGCCAAGGACATGGTGCTCGCGCTCATCGGCAAGATCGGCGCGAGCGGCGGGCAGGGCTACGTCATCGAGTATGCGGGCGAAGCGATCCGCGCGCTCTCGATGGAAGGGCGGATGACGATCTGCAACATGTCGATTGAAGGCGGGGCCCGCGCCGGCCTTGTCGCGCCTGACGATAAGACTTTTGCGTACCTGATGGGCAAACCCTCCGCGCCCAAAGGCGGCGCGTGGCAGGAAGCGCTGCTCACCTGGAAGACGCTACACTCCGATGCTGACGCGCACTGGGATGCGGTGGTCGATATCAACTGCGCCGACATCGCGCCGACGCTGACCTGGGGCACCAGCCCCGATCAAGTCGCGCCCATCACGGGCGCAGCGCCCGATCCCGCCGATCTCGATGACGCGATCCGCGCCGACACGATGCGCCGCGCGCTCGCCTATATGGGCCTAGAGCCCGGCCAATCGCTCGAAGGCGTGCCGGTGCAGCGCGTGTTCATCGGCTCGTGCACCAATTCGCGCATCGAAGATCTGCGCGCCGTCGCAGAGATCGTGAAGGGCAAGCACGTCGCCGAGGGCGTGCGCGCGATGATCGTGCCGGGCTCTGGCTTGGTGCGGTATCAAGCCGAGGAAGAGGGC
>CAZXNY010000436.1:0-2359 GCA_964642205.1 uncultured Caulobacteraceae bacterium | reverse complement strand
GGCCGGTGCCCTCGGGGCGCGTTGCGCCGCATGAAGCGCTGGGCCTCGGCGTGGCGCTCTCTGTGCTGAGCGTGCTCACAATGATCCTGGCGGCGAATTTGCTCGCCGCCGCGCTGCTCGCTTTCACGATCTGGTTCTACGCGGTCGTTTACACGATGTGGCTGAAGCGCTCGACGCCGCAGAACATCGTGATCGGCGGGCTCGCCGGCGCGCTGCCGCCGGCGATCGCGTGGGCCGCGAAGACCGGCTCGCTGACGCTCGATCCGATCCTGCTCGTCGCCATCATCTTCATGTGGACGCCGCCGCACTTCTGGGCGCTCGCGCTCACGCAATCGCGCGACTATGCAAACGCGGGCGTGCCGATGCTGCCCGTGACGCACGGCGCGAAAGCGACGCGGCTTCAAATCCTCATCTATTCGCTGCTTCTCGCGCCGCTGGCGTATGCGCCGGTGCTGACGGGGCTCGGTGGGCCGCTCTATGCAGGCGTTGCAGTCATCGGCGGGGCCGCGATGGTTGTGCTTGCGATCATGGTCGCGCGTTCGAAGGCGGGCGACGCGGCCGAGGGCGGCGACATCTACAACGCGCGTGCCGAGAACAAGCCGGCGCTGCGGCTGTTCGTCGTCTCGATCGCGTATCTCTTCGCGCTGTTTGCGGCGCTGCTCGTTGAGCGCGTTGTGGGGCTCCATCCGTGAGCGAGCCCAATGAGGTCGCGCCCGAGGTCGTGAAGCTCACGCCTGAGGAAGAGGCGGCCCGCAAGAAGCGTAATGTCTGGATCGCGCTCGGCCTGTTTGCGTTCATGGTGCTCGTGTTCTTCGTGACGCTCGCGAAGATAAAGGCCGGCGTGCTGGACCGGCCGCTATGAGCGAGACGCCCGAAACCCCGAAAACGACGCGCAACATGCGTCTCACGGCCGTCGCCGCGATCGCGGCTGTGGCGGGGATGGTCGCGCTCTCGTTCGCGGCGGTGCCGCTCTACGATCTCTTTTGCAAAGTCACCGGCTACGGCGGCACCACCCAGGCCGCGACCGCCGCCTCGACCCGCGTGCTCGACCGGACGATCCAGATCGAGTTCGACACGAACGTCGCCGATGGGCTGCCGGTGCGCTTTTCGGCGCAGGAGCGGGTGCAGACCCTGCGGATCGGGCAGACGGGGCTCGCGTTCTTCGAGGTCGAGAACCTGTCGGACCGGCCGGTCACGGCGGTCGCGACCTTCAACGTCGTTCCGCACGCGACGGGGGTCTATTTCCAGAAGCTGCAGTGCTTCTGTTTCCAGGACCGGGTGATCGGCCCGCATGAGCGCGCCAGCCTGCCGGTGCTCTATTTCATCGACCCGGCGATCGCGGACGATCCCGACACATCCGACATCAGCCAGATCACGTTGTCCTACACGTACTTTGCGAGCCCCGATCAGGGCTCGTAGCGCCGGAGGCGGGGCCGTTCCCGCCAGCGGCGATGCGTCGCTTGGCGGGCCTTTACGGGTCAGCTAAACCGGGCGAAATCCACGCGAATCCAGCGCGCTGATGAGCGTGTCCGGGGGGCTTTAGATGGCGCACGCCGAAGTCAAACACGACTATCACCTGGTCAACCCGAGCCCGTGGCCGTTTGTCGGCTCGGTCGCGGCGTTCCTCGCCGCGATTGGGTTCGTGACGTGGAGCAAGGGCGTCCACGCCGTGATCGAGGCGGACGCGCTGGCGCAACTCTCGGGGCTCGACCGGTTCTTCGCGGAACTGTCGAACACGTTCCTGACCAAGGGGTCGCTCTGGATCGCCGCGATCGGCGCGATCCTCTTGGCGTTCACGTTCATCGGTTGGTGGCGGGACGTCATCAAGGAAAGCCGTGCGGGCGATCACACGCCGGTCGTCGATATCGGCCTTCGCTACGGCATGATCCTCTTCATTGCGTCCGAAGTGATGTTCTTCGTGGCGTGGTTCTGGGTGTTCTTCGAACTCACGATCTTCCATGGCCACCGCGCCGATTGGATCGTGCCGACCTGGGACGCGACAACGACGGCGGCGTGGGCCAATTGGCCGCCGCCGAACGTGACGACGTTCGATCCCTTCCACCTGCCGCTCATCAACACGCTGATCCTGTTGCTCTCGGGCACGACGGTGACGTGGGCGCACCATGCGCTGCAAACCGGTGACCGCAATGGCGCGAAGTGGGGCCTCGTGCTCACCGTGCTGCTCGGCGCCGTGTTCACCTGGGTGCAATTCGGAGTCGAATATCCGGCGCGCGGTTTCCACTTCGGCAATATGGGCGAAGTGACGAACGCGAACCTTTATGGCGCGTCCTTCTTCATGGAGACGGGCTTCCACGGTTTCCACGTCACGGTCGGCGTGCTGTTCCTGAGCGTCTGCCTC
>CAZXNY010000435.1:0-2372 GCA_964642205.1 uncultured Caulobacteraceae bacterium | reverse complement strand
TGAGCCGTCTCGACCGGCTGGGCGGCGCACGCCCACGTCATCGCCGCAGCGGCGACCATCGCGACCCGGATCATTGCTGCTTCTCCCATTTTCCCCGCGCCTTTTCCTGCCAGTAGGAGGCCGTCACGCCCGCGGCCTTTGCATGTTTCCAATGTGTCCGCGCCGCGGCCAGGGCGTTTTCGTCCCGGCCGTCGAAGAGGAGGCAGGCGCGCTCGAACGCGGCGAGATCGCCGGGCGCGGCCCCATCGACCAGGAAAAGCGCCTGCGCCCCGTTCGGGTTCCCTTGGCCGGTCGTCAGCCAGATCGGCTGGCGGCTCGGCTCCGCGCCCTGCCCATCCCGGGCATGCGGCAGGAAGCTCTCCTCCTTGTAAGTCCAGAGCGCGTCGTCGAGCGTCGCGATCCGCTCCTCCACGGTCCCGCGCACCAACGCCCGCCACCCGCGCGCGAGCGACTTCTCCAGAAGCGGCGGCAACGCCTGCTCCAGCTCCGATTTTTCGAGGTGGTAGAACCAGAGCTCCGCCATCAGCGCGCTAGTCCTCGTAGCGGCTAGCCACCAACCGGTTCAGCAAACGCACGCCATAGCCCGTAGCCCAAGCGGGGGAGAGCGGATCGTCGAACGGGCCGGGCTTCCACGCCGTGCCCGCGATATCGAGGTGCGCCCACGCGACGCCGTCCTTGATGAACCGCTTGATGAATTGCGCGCCCACGATCGAGCCCGCCGCCGGCTTGCCGGAGATGTTCTTCATGTCCGCGTTCGGCGTATCGATCATCTTGTCGTACCCCGCGCCCAGCGGCATGCGCCACACCGGCTCGCCTTCCGCGCTCGCGGCTGAGCTAATGGCGCCCGCAAGGTCGTCGTCGTTGCAGAACATGCCGGCGTATTCGTGCCCGAGCGAGGTGATGATCGCGCCCGTCAGCGTCGCGAGGTTCACCACCGCCGTCGGATTGAACTTCTCCTGCGCGTACCAAACCACGTCCGCGAGAACCAAACGGCCTTCCGCATCCGTGTTCAGCACTTCGATGGTCTGCCCCGACATCGACGTCACGATATCGCCCGGCCGCTGCGCATCGCCATCGGGCATATTTTCAACGAGCCCGACCAGCCCAACGACGTTCGCTTTCGCCTTGCGCATCGCGACGGACATCATCGCGCCGCACACCGCCGCCGCGCCGCCCATGTCGCCCTTCATTTCGTCCATGCCCGCGCCGGGCTTCAATGAAATGCCGCCCGTATCGAACGTCACGCCCTTGCCGACGAGCGCGAGTGGGCGCGCGGTTTTTGTCTTCGCGCCTTGCCATTCCATCACGACGAGCTGCGTTTCGCGCACGCTGCCTTGGCCAACGCCGAGCAGCGCGCCCATGCCGTGCTCTTTCAGCTCGGCCTCGCCCAACACCGTGACTTTGAGCCCAAGGCTCTCGAGCGCCTTCAAGCGCTTCGCGAACTCGGCGGGAAACAAAATGTTCGGCGGCTCGCTGACGAGGTCGCGCGCGAAGAACACGCCGTCCGCGACATGCGCGTTTTTCTCGTACCGCGAGCGCGCGGCCGCATGGCCTTCCAGCGCAACGAGCACTTCCTTCAGCGACGGCTTCGCCTCCGGCTTCATTTTGGTTCGGTAGCGATCGAACCGGTACGCCGCAAGCCGCGCGCCAAACGCCGCGCGCGCCGCCGCGTCTGCGATCGGCGCTTGCGGCAAGCCATCCGGAAGCAGCACCAATCGTTCCGCACCCGAAGAAAGCGTGCGGCGCACCGCGTGCCCGCCCCATTTCTCCACAGAGAGCCCGTCCGCGCGCTCGGCGTCGCCAACGCCGATCACCAGCACGCGCTCATAAGGCAGCCCATGCGGCGCCAGAATGTCGAGCACTTGGTTTGCCGCGCCCGTGAAGCGCTGCGTCTTCATCGCCTTGGTCAGCGCGCCGCCGCTCTTTTCATCGAGCGCCTTGGCGGCGGGGAGAAGCGTCCCGCCCGCGCTCGCCATCACTGCAACAGCCTCGCCTTCGCCTTCTGCGACGAATTGAATGTCCATGACGTCCTGCTCGCTGGAGCGGCCCAAAGCCGCTGTCTGATCCGATAGCGCCGTGGTAGCCCGTGCGCCGGGGGCTTGCAAAGCGGGTCCGCCCGGATAATCCAGGCGCCTCCCTCGGCAAATCAGGCGGGACCAACCGGGCGCACATGAACACGCTGGCCGCCTATATTTTTCGCCAGGCCTTAGGCCCGCTTCTGGCGATGCTCGGCGCGCTCGCGGCCATCGCGCTGCTGACGCAGGGCCTCAACCAGCTCGACATCATCGTCACCAACCGCCAGTCGGGCTTTGCCTTCGCGTGGGTGACGCTGCTGGCGACGCCGCAACTGATTTCCCTTATCTTGCCGCTCG
>CAZXNY010000434.1:0-2386 GCA_964642205.1 uncultured Caulobacteraceae bacterium | reverse complement strand
CGCTCGCGCGCGCCGGCGCCAGCGAAGAAACGCGCGAAACCGTCGATCTCGCGGAAATCGCGCGCACGCTCTGCGGCGAACTTGAAGAACTCGGCGTCACGATCCGCGCCGATGCGCCGAGCGCCGTCAACGCACGCTGCCGCCCGAGCGAAATCGCGCGCGCGCTGCGCAACCTTGCGGAGAACGCCTCCAAATATGGCGGCGGCGGCGTGATGCGCGTGCGGCGTGAAGGCGCCGAAGCTGTCGTCGAGGTGCTCGACGAAGGCCCGGGCCTTTCCGCCGATGAATTGAAGCGCGTCACCGAGCCGTTCTACCGCGCCGACGCCGCGCGCGGCGACGGCCGCGGCGCGGGCCTCGGGCTCGCGATCGTCCAAGCCATCGCCGACGGCCACGGCGGGCGCTTCATTCTGGAAAACCGCACGCCGACAGGTTTGCGCGCCGCGCTCCTTCTGCCAGCCGCTTAGCGAACCCGCTCCACGCGCACGCCGCGCGCGCGCAGCATTTCCACTAGCCCATCACGCCCAAGCAGATGCCCCGCGCCGACGGCGACGAAATCCACGCCGGCGCCATCGAGCTCGCGCATCAGCACATCCGTCCACGCGCTGTTCCGGCGCACGAACAACATGTCGTAGAGCTCGGGATGTTCCTCGCGCGTTTCATCGATCACGACGCGCTCCAGCCTGCGCAGATCGCCGCGCTCCCAAGCCCGTTCGAGATCGGCGAGTTCGCGCGCGCTCTCGCCCGCGCCATCGACGCTCTCCATCAGCATCTCGATCTGCACGTCTTCGCTGAGGCCCGAGAAGAACTCGAGCTGCTGCGCGCTCGTTTCGAACCAGCGCATGCGCTTTCCACTCGCGTCCGCCGCCGCATCGATCTGCCGGTCGACGCCCGCCGCTGGATCGTAGCCGCCGCGCATGATCGGCATGATCGAAATCATCAGCCCAGCGAACCAAGGCTGCCAGCGCTCGGCCATATCCGGGGAAGCGCCGAGCGCGCGCAACGCCTCGCCGAGCTTTGCGTTTTGCTCCGCCGTGAGCCGCGATGACAGCGGCCGCTCCGGCGGCGCCATGCCGAACCGCATCGCTTCCGATGCGCTTTGCGCATCTGCTTCCGTGCTCATCTCCAACTCGGTCCACACCTCTTCGCTCGCCGCGAGCGCGGCGTGGGCGTTTGGCCCGCCCCAATCGGCCCCCGGCCGGCGCACATGAACCGTGCCGAAGAGATACATCGTAGAGTCGGCATCGCGCACCACGAAGAGCGCGGGCGAGATCGCACGCGGCTGCGCATGCGCCGCTCCGGCAAACGTCAGCGCAAAAAGCGCCGCGACCAGAGATCTAAACATCGAACTTCACACCCTGCGCCAGCGGCAGGCTCGTGCCGTAATTCACCGTCTGTGTTTGCCGCCGCATATACGCCTTCCACGCATCCGAGCCGCTCTCGCGCCCGCCGCCGGTTTCTTTTTCGCCGCCGAACGCGCCGCCAATCTCCGCGCCCGACGGCCCGGTGTTGACGTTCGCGATCCCGCAATCGGAGCCCGCCGCCGAGAGAAACATCTCTGCTTCGCGAAGATCGGTCGTGAAAATGGCGGAGGAAAGGCCTTGCGGCACATCACGCAGCAGCGCGTTCGCGTCGTCGAACGTCTTGTACCGCAGCACATAAAGGATCGGCGCGAACACCTCGGTGCGCACCAGCTCCGTCTGCGCCGGCATCTCCACCAGCGCCGGGCGCACATAGAAGCTCGCCGCGCCGTTCACATCGACGCGTTCGCCGCCATGCACCACGCCGCCGTCCCGCGCCGCCGCCGCGAGCGCTGCTTCCAT
The DNA here is from genome assembly GCA_964642205.1 of uncultured Caulobacteraceae bacterium. Classification (GTDB taxonomy): domain Bacteria; phylum Pseudomonadota; class Alphaproteobacteria; order Caulobacterales; family Aquidulcibacteraceae; genus JBEVOS01. The sequence goes on along the minus strand of CAZXNY010000434.1, from coordinate 566 downwards.
CGCGCGGAACGCGTCTTCATCGATGAGCGGCCCGACCAGGGTGCCGTCCACACGCGGATCACCCACCGGCAAGCTCGCATACGCCGCCTTCAGCCGCGCAACGAGCGCATCGGCAATGTCTTCGTGCACGATCAGCCGCCGCAGCGTCGTGCAGCGCTGCCCCGCCGTGCCGACGGCGGAGAAACACACCGCGCGCACCGTCATGTCCAAATCCGCACTCGGCGCCGCGATCAAAGCCGCGTTGCCGCCAAGCTCCAGCAACGTGCGCTTCAGCGTCTTCGCCGCTTCGGCCGCCACCGCCTTGCCCATGCGCGTCGAGCCCGTCGCCGACACAAGCGCGATGCGCGAATCGCCAGCCAGCTGCGCGCCCGCCTCACGGCCGCCCTGCACGCACGCGAACAGCCCTTCCGGCACGTTCCGTTCGCCAAAACGCCGCGCCGCTTCTTCAAGCGTCTCCATCACAGCTTGCGCGCAGAGCGGCGTCTTCTCGCTCGGCTTCCAGATCACGCTATCGCCGCAGATCAGCGCGAGCGCCGCGTTCCACGCAAACACCGCGACCGGAAAGT
>CAZXNY010000433.1:0-2387 GCA_964642205.1 uncultured Caulobacteraceae bacterium | reverse complement strand
CGCCGGGGATCGGCGTGCGCCAGGCGATCGCATCTGGGTCATATCGCGCAAGCAAGAGCGCCGCGCGCGCTCGGGCCAAAGCGCCTGGATCGCCGGGCGCGCGCGCGCGGGGCGCAGCGGAAGATGGCGGCGCTGTGTGGATGCGCTCCAGGAGCGCGCCGCCCAACGCATCGGCCATCTGAACGTCACGCGCCGATTCGCCCCGCAGCGTGGCGCGGGCTTCCACAAGCAGTGCTTCAGCCGGCGTGGCCGCGCCCGTCGCCGCGTCCAGCGCGATGGCCAGAAAATCATCTGTTTCGTGGGCGTCCACGACGAATCTTACGCAACGCAGCGCGGCGCGGATCAGCCATACCCTGGCTGCCGGGACCGCGGTTGCTGGCGGCGGGCGCCCGGCCTAGCTTGCCTCCGTCGGCAGAGTTCAGAGAGAGGCCCCCTTGTCCGAGCGCCAAGACGATCCGCTGGTGAGCGTGGACTGGCTGGCCCAACGGCTCGATGCGCCAGATGTTCGCATCATCGACGCGACCTGGTTTCTTCCGAACGACGGGCGCGATGCGCGCGCGTTGCATGCCGAGAAGCGCATCCCCGGCGCCCTCTTCTTCGACATAGACGAGATCGCGGACACGACCTCGCCGCTGCCGCACATGTTGCCGCCGCCTGAGAAGTTTGCATCGCGCATGCGGCGCATGGGCCTCGGCGACGGCGCCCGCATCGTCGTCTATGACGCGCACGGCCTATTCTCCGCCGCGCGCGTCTGGTGGATGTTTCGCGCGATGGGCCATGAGGATGTGGTCGTGCTCGATGGCGGTTTGCCCGCCTGGGAGGCGGCCGGCCATCCGATTGACGATCTCCCGCCTGAGAAGCGTCAAGAACGCCACTTCACCGCGCGCTATCGCGCCGATCTCGTGCGTGACCTGAGCGACATGCGCTTCGCCGTTGAAAAGGGCCGCCCGCTCATTCTCGATGCGCGCCCAGCCGGGCGCTTCGCCGGACGCGACCCCGAGCCGCGACCTGGCGTGCGCGCAGGCCATGTGCCCGGTGCGGTGAGCGTGCCCGCCACTGATCTACTGAACGCTGACAAGACGATGAAGCCGCGCGCCGAGCTGGAGGCGATCTTCCAGGCTGCCGGCGTGTCACCGAAAACGCGTGTCGTCACGATGTGCGGCTCGGGCGTCACCGCCGCGATCGTGGCGCTTGGGCTCGCGCGCATCGGCCGGTGGGATGTGCCGATCTATGACGGCTCGTGGGCCGAATGGGGCGCGCTTGCCGATGCGCCCATCGCCACCGGCGAGCCTTGATGGCTGGCGCCAACGAAGACGAAGACAAGCTACGCCCGGAAACGCGCGTCTCGCGCGCTGGGCGCGATCCGGCGCGCTTCGATGGCGCCGTAAATCCGGCTGTCCATCACGCGTCGACGATTGTGATCCCGCGCGCCGACGATCTCTACGGCAAGCCGCTCAAGACCTACGCGCTTGAAGGCATGGCGGTGCAGGAAGCGTTGCGCGACGCCCTCGTCGCCGTCGAGGGCGGCGCCGGCGCTGTGCTCGCACCATCCGGCCTTGCCGCCTGCACGCTCGCCATCCTCACCGTCGCGCGCGCGGATAGCGAAATCCTCATCGTCGATTCCTGCTACGGGCCGACGCGCCGCTTCGGCGACACGATGCTGAAGCGCATGGGCTGCACGCCGCGCTATTACAATCCGCGTATTGGCGCCGGCGTTGCCGATCTCATCACCGACAAGACCTGCGCGGTCTTCCTTGAATCGCCCGGTTCGCTGACGTTCGAGATTCAGGACGTCTCCGCCATCACCGCCGCCGCTCGCAATAAGGGCGTGCCGACGATCATCGACAACACGTGGTCTGCGGGCCTCTACTTCAAGCCGTTCGAGCACGGCTGCGATCTCTCCGTTCAAGCGCTCACGAAATACCAAGGCGGCCACGCGGATCTGCTGCTTGGCGCGGTGATTTGCGCGACGCCGTCATGGCAAGAGCGCGTGCGGATGGCTTATAAGCAGCTGGGCCTAGGCGCCGCGCCCGACGACAGCTTCCTTGCGCTGCGCGGCATGCGCTCGATGCACGCGCGCCTCACGGCGCAAAGTACGTCAGCGCTCAAGATCGCGAACTGGCTCGCTGTGCGCCCTGAAGTTGCGCGCGTGCTCCACCCAGCGCTCGATGGTCATCCAGACCACGCGCTTTGGCGGCGTGACTTCACCGGCGCCAGCGGCCTTTTCGGCGTTATTCTCAGGCCATCGGACGAAGCGCGACTTCACGCCATGCTTGAGAACTTGAAGATCTTCGCGATGGGCTTTTCTTGGGGCGGGTATGAGAGCCTCATCGTGCCGTGCGATCCGAACTTCACGCGTACAGCGACTACTTGGCGCGCGGAGGGCC
>CAZXNY010000432.1:0-2423 GCA_964642205.1 uncultured Caulobacteraceae bacterium | reverse complement strand
CTTCAATGTGGAAGTGGTGCAACGCTCGCTTTGAGGCGGGCAGCGTGCGCGCCATCGGGCGCCTCGATGCAAGGCCAATTCTACTTGGCATCGCGCTGACGCTGGCCGCGTCAGCCGGCGCCTGCTCGCGCTCCGAAAATGAAGCCGGCACAGGCAATGTGCGCGCCAGCACGGTCGTTGAGCCGGAGCTGCGCGTCGATTCCGTGCCGCAAGAGGAGCCGGCCGTTGCGCGCAGCCAATGGCGCGTCGCCAACGATCCGGCGCGGCAAGTCACCGGCAATCTGCGCGTCAGTCTCGCGGGCGTGCGCGGCGGGCCGGTCGTGTTCGCGTTCGCCACCGGCATCACGACGCGCGCGCAGCCGATCGCCATCACGCCCGCGCGCAGCCGCTCCGGCGTCCAAGGCCGCAGCTACGCTGAAGTGTTTGGCGGCAATCCCGACGTTGACGTTCATCTCTATCGCGTCACCGACGAAACCGTCGCGCAAACCGCCGCGAATGGCGGCCTTTGCGGCCCGGCGCGCGCCACGCACATCGTGGTTAGCGAGTTCGTCGATCAGCGCGGGCGGTGGGTGTTCAAGCTCGCCGCGTTCAAAGGCTCGGGCCCGCCTGGCGTGAGCGGCGTCGATCCTGAGTTTTGCGCCGCCTACGCCTACGAGGCGCCGTAACGCGTCATGAAGCGAGCTGGAAAATCCACGCCCCGCGCGGCGGGACCTTCGCAACGTCAGTTGCGCGCCGGCGAACTTGTGCGTCACGCGTTGGTTGATGTGCTTGCGCGCGATGAATTGCGCGATCCCGATCTCGTTGGCGTGTCGGTGACGGTCGGAGAGGTGCGCGCCTCGCCTGATCTCAAGCACATGACGGCGTTCGTTGCGCCGCTCGGTGCGGGCGACGCTGCGAAGATCGCCGCCGCGCTCACGCGTGCGCGTGCGTTTCTGCGCGGCCGCGTCGCGCGCCTGGTCGATCTCCGGCACACGCCGGAACTCCATTTCCAAGCCGACGTGTCTTACGCGGAAGCGAGCCACATCGGCGAACTCTTGCAGCGCCCAGAAGTGCAGCGCGATCTCGCGCAGAAAGACGAAGACTAATATGGGGCGGCGCAAGAAGGGGCTCGATGTCGATGGCTGGGTCGTGCTCGACAAGCCGGAAGACCTGACATCGACGGACGCTGTCTCGATCGTGCGGCGCTTGTTCAACGCCAACAAAGGCGGCCACGCCGGTACGCTCGATCCGCTTGCATCCGGCGTGCTGCCGATCGCGCTCGGCGAAGCGACGAAGACCGTGCCGTGGCTGATGGAAGCCGAGAAGATCTATCGCTTCACGATCCGCTGGGGTGTCTCGACCGCCACGCAAGATCGCGAGGGCGCGCCGACCGCGACGAGCGATGTGCGCCCAACGCCTGAAGCCGTCGCCGCGGCGCTGCCGCGCTTCATCGGCGAAATCGAGCAGATCCCGCCCGCCTTCAGCGCGGTGAAGATCGATGGCGAGCGCGCGTACGACCTCGCCCGCGCGGGGGAGGCTGTTGAGCTCAAGCCCCGCGTCGTTGTGGTGCATGAGGCCGCGGTCGAGCCCGCCGGCCAGGATGGTTTCACCGGCCCGGACTACGTCACGCTGCGCGTCCGGTCCGGGAAAGGCTTCTATATCCGCGCCCTGGTCCGCGATTTGGCCGCCGCCCTCGGGGCCGAGGGCCACGTTCACCGCCTCCGGCGGACCGCGGTCGGCCCCTTTGCAGAATCGGATGCGGTTTCCCTCGACGCCTTGAGGGATTTGAGCCATAAGGCCGCCGCGTTCGAACGCCTCAAACCCGTAGAGACCGCGCTGGCCGACATCCCGGCGCTGGCCATCAACGGAGAGGATGCGTTCAAGCTCCGGCAAGGCCGGCCCATTGTTCTCCTGCCGCACGCGGTTGAGGAACTCAGGCCGAAATTCCGTCCCCGCACCATCTCCGGCCAGGATGCTTCCCGGGCCTGTGTGGCGTTTTTCGAAGGGCGGGCTGTTGCGCTGGGCGACGTGCGCGCGGGCAAGTTCAAGCCCACGCGCGTGTTTGTTTCATCTGGCTGAGGAGTAGCCGATGTCGATTACGGTGGAGCGCAAAGCCGCGCTCGCGAAGGAATTTGGAAAAACGCGCGCCGACACTGGCTCGCCGGAAGTGCAGGTTGCGATCCTTTCGGAACGCATCAACACGCTCACCGAGCACTTCAAGACTCACAAGAAGGACAACCACTCGCGCCGCGGGCTCCTGAAAATGGTGTCGCAGCGCCGCCGGTTGCTCGACTACGTGAAATCGCGCGACACCGCGCGTTACCAGTCGCTGATCGAGCGTCTGGGCCTGCTCCGTTAAACGGCGCTGCTCCCCCTCCCCTCATGTGGGGAGGGGGGCGGGGGGTGGGGTGACACCCGACCACCAAGAATATCGCGAGCTCATA
>CAZXNY010000431.1:0-2424 GCA_964642205.1 uncultured Caulobacteraceae bacterium | reverse complement strand
ATCACGCAGGAAGCGCCGGCGCCGACGCCGTACCGCCAGGCGTTGGTGAGCTACGATGAGTTCGCGAGCGACCTCACGAGCCCAAAACGCGTGCGCATCGATCGCGAAAAGTTGCGCAACGCGCTGCAACGCTACGTCGATACGCACGGCTACCAGGCCGATTGGAGCGCCGTTGATGGCGCGCCGACGGAGGCGCTTGTCAACGCCGTCTCCACGCTCTGCCCGTTCGATGCGCCCGCCAAGCAGGCGCTCTTGGAAGCAGAAACGCTTTCCGATCGCTGCGCCGCGCTGATCGCGCTCCTGGAAATGGGCGCCGCGCCCGATGGCCGTTTGCAATGAGTGATGCGCCTGCAAGCGGCGAGGAGATCGACCCCAAGCTCCTTGAAGTGCTGGTGTGCCCGCAATCGCGCGCGCCGCTCCGTTACGATCGCGACAAGCGCGAGCTGGTGAGCGTCACCGCGCGGCTTGCCTATCCCGTGCGTGATGGCGTCGCGATCCTGATCGCGGACGAAGCGCGCGAGCTTGGGCCGGACGAATGAGCCAAGCTGCGCGGCCCTGGCCGCAGGACCTGTTGTTCGACCGCGCCAAGCGCGCGCTCCTCATCACGTTCGACAATGGCGAGCGTTACGAACTGCCGTTCGAGCTGCTGCGCGTCGAAAGCCCCTCCGCCGAAGAGCGCGGCCACGGCCCCGAAAAGCGCGTCGTCGGCGGCAAGCGCAATGTCGGCGTCGCGCGCGCCGAGCCGGTCGGCCGCTACGCTGTGCGCATCGTGTTCGACGATGGGCACGCCACGGGCCTGTTCAGCTGGGATTTCCTCCGCGACCTGGGGCGCACCAAGGACGCCAAGCAGCGCGACTATCTCCAGCGCCTCGCGGCGGCGGGCCTCTCGCGCGATTAGAACCAAGCGTCCTTCATCTCGGCCAGGAACGCGGGCGTGATCGGAAAGCCGGACCGGTCGCCGATCACGCTGTCGATGCCGCAGCGCGGGCAGAGCGCGGTGTGCTCGGGTTCGGGATTGGTCTTGTCGGTCCAGTCCGCGATCTCGGCGGGCGCGAAGATCGCCCCGCAATAGAAGCAGCCGCACGCCGCGCTCGCCTCGATCTCGGCGCGGTGGCGGATCGACCGCGCGTGCGCTGCGCGCAGCGGGTGGGCGGGCGGCAGGTCGAACACCGAGGGCATGGCCGATCTCTACCATTGGCGCGGACGGGGGATGGCGCCGGCCCCTTGCGCGCGCGCCGCCCCTCTGCGATATCACCGCCCCTCTAGGGACGGGTGACCGTCCCTGAACCCCACGGATGCGGGCGTAGCTCAGGGGTAGAGCACAACCTTGCCAAGGTTGGGGTCGGGCGTTCGAATCGCCTCGCCCGCTCCATTTCTCGCTCGCCTACGAAGCGGGATTCTCCCGACCGTCGTTTACGGCAGCAACAGGCACGGAATTCCGGCCGGCCGCGAGCTCAATCACGTAGCGGCGCATGAGACGCTGCTCCCGAAATTCGTCGTCCCATCCCTGCGGATAGTAACCGCCCTCAAAAATCTCGAGCTGCTCGACCTTAAAGTTCATGACCTTCGCCATCGCGTGCAGCAGTTTCGCAAGCAGACTTTGCCGCTCCTGCGCCAGCCGATCGAAGAATTTCTCGTTGCGAGTGGCCGTTTGGTTCGGCGGTAGCCCGATAGTCTGTTCGTCGGGACGTCTGGTGTGCTCCGTACCAAGATGTTGATAGAGCGCCTTCCAAGCGGCAATTACCGCCTTGTCTTTTGCGAACTCGATTTCGATCAAATTGAGCGCGCCAACGTGTTCGGGGAAAACCGGAGTACGACGGGTGCGCATGAGCGTTCTAAAGATGTCCATGCGGTTGTGGTGCCGCTCCCGGCGGTCGTCCAAATATCGTGTCATCCAGACAGCGATTATTGGACCGATCAGGATGGCGGCCAGCGTCAGGTATTCCATCTGCACTTCCCACGGCAGCTGCGAATCACGCGCATTCTAGCGCCATTGCGACCTTGCACCGCACGATGCCGCTAAATCCAAAGATCGACGCCTTGCTGGCGCTAACCCAAAACCCGCCGACGGTGCTCTTCCGTAAACACTTCCGCCGGCGCGTTTTCCGGTCCCGCCATCACAGCGATCGCATGTGCGCCTAAGCTTGGATCGCTCGCGCTGCGCTCATGATGCCGCGCGCGGCGCGCGGACGCTTCCGGCGTGAACTCGGCGTCGAGGGCGCTGGTGATGCTGGCGGCGAACCGCAGGCGCCGCATGCGTTCGGCGCGTTCTTCGGCGTAGGGCGCGAAGGCGGCAGCGCTCCAATCGTCGCTCGCTTTCAGGATGTCGCTCACGATGCGCACGTCGCGATATGTGATCGACAAGCCCAAGCCGATGATCGGATCGTTCCAGCCGGCGGCGTCGCCGATCAGCACGCAGCCTTC
>CAZXNY010000430.1:0-2438 GCA_964642205.1 uncultured Caulobacteraceae bacterium | reverse complement strand
CGCAATACGAAGGCGGCCTTCGCAACGCGAACGTGCTGATCGACCGCGAGGAGCGCAAGAAGATCATCCTCGATGGCGCGCGGACCGTGTGTTCACAGCGCGGGCTTGAGCTGGTCGAAGATGTCGGCCTGCTCGAAGAAGTGTGCGGCCTCGCGGAATGGCCAGTCGTGCTGCTTGGCGACATGGACCCGGCGTTTCTCGATCTGCCGGGGGAGGTGATCCGCCTCTCGATGCGCACGCACCAGAAATATTTCGCAGTGCGCGATCCGAAAACGCAAAAGCTCGCGCCGCATTTTGTGGTGGTCGCGAACATCGCGGCGAAGGACGGCGGCGCGGCGATCGCGGCGGGCAATGCGCGCGTGCTTTCCGCGCGGCTGAACGATGCGCGCTATTTCTGGGATGTGGACCGCTTCCACGATCCGATCACGCGCAAGAACCCGAAGAAGCTCGACGATCCTGCGCGGATCGAGAAGCTGAAGCAGATCGTGTTCCACCAGAAGCTCGGCTCTGTGTGGGACAAGGTCGAGCGCGTGCGCAGGATTGCTGGTGAGATCGGCAACTTAGCTGGTGCCGATCTGGTTCATGTCAATCGCGCGGTCACATTGATGAAGTGCGACCTCGTAACAGAGGTGGTCGGTGAGTTTCCTGAGCTGCAGGGGCAAATCGGCAGGCAGCTGGCAAGCTTACAGTTCGAGAACGTAAGTGTCGCCGAAGCGGTGGAAGATCACTACCGGCCGCTTGGGCCGAACGATCGCGTGCCGACGGACAGAGTTGCCGTGACGCTCGCGCTGGCGGACAAAATCGACACACTTGCTGGCTTCTGGGCTGTCGACGAACGGCCGACGGGGTCGAGCGACGCGTACGGTCTACGGCGCGCCGCGCTTGGCGTGGTGCGCACGGTCCTGTCGACCGAATTGCGGTTGTCGCTTATCGAAGCGTTTGCGGGTGCTTTCTCCCTGCATCATGCCTCGTCTGCGAACAGGGACATCGAAGACCTGAGATCGCGGCTCGCTGCGGTTCCCGAAGCAGAGGAGCGCGCGCGACGACAGGCACTTACGTCCAAGATTGAAGCGGCGCACGCTGCGGGTCTTTCAGATGAACGTTGGGATATTGTTTCCGCTCTGATTGCATCAGTGCTCGCGTTCCTCGCGGACCGCCTCAAAGTTCAGCTGCGCGACCAAGGCAAGCGCCACGATCTTGTCGACGCCGTCTTTGCGCTTGGTGATGACGATCTGGTAAGAATCGTTGCGCGTGTTGAGGCGCTCGATGCGTTTTTGAAAACCGAGGACGGCGCGAATTTGCTCGCGGGTTACAAGCGCGCGGCCAACATCTTGCGTGCGGAAGAAAAGAAGAACTCGGATTTATCCAGCGCTCTCCAAAAACACGAATTCGATTCCGCTCAACTTAAAGAGGTTGAGGAGAAGTCGCTCAGCGAGGCGCTCGATGCGGCGCACGCGAAAGCAAAAAGCGCTGTTGAGTCAGAGAAGTTCGCGGATGCGATGACGGCGCTTGCGGCGCTCCGCGCGCCTGTGGACAAGTTCTTCGACAAAGTTCTGGTGAACGCGCCAGAAGAGAAATTGCGCATGAACCGTTTGAAGCTGCTCACACGCATGCGCGATGCGCTGCACGCGGTGGCGGATTTTTCGAAGATCGAAGGGTGATCATGGCCGACACGCGTTGGGTCTATGGCTTTGGCGGCGCCGCGACCGATGGCGATGCGTCGATGAAAACATTGCTTGGCGGTAAGGGCGCGAACCTTGCCGAGATGGCAAAGCTCGGCCTACCGGTGCCGGCGGGTTTCACGATCACGACGGAAGCTTGCAACGCTTATTACGCCGATGGCGCGAAATATCCTGCGGGTCTCGAAGCGCAAGTGAAGACCGCGCTCGCCGAACTCGAAAAGAAAATCGGCAAGGGCTTTGGCGATGCGGCGAGCCCGCTCTTGGTGTCGGTGCGCTCGGGCGCGCGCGCCTCGATGCCGGGCATGATGGATACGGTGCTCAATCTCGGTTTGAACGATCAGACCGTGGAAGGGCTCGCGAAGCTCTCGGGCGACCGGCGCTTTGCCTACGATTCCTATCGTCGCTTCATTCAGATGTATTCGGACGTCGTGCTCGAACTCGATCACGGCATATTCGAGGAAATCCTCGGCTCGCACAAAGACATCAACGACTACAAGAACGACACAGAGCTGACGGCCGAGGATTGGGAGAAGGTCGTCGCCCTCTACAAACGCGCGGTGGAGCGCGAGTGGGGCAAGCCGTTTCCGTCCGACCCGATGGAGCAGCTGTGGGGCGCTGTCGGCGCTGTCTTCCGCTCCTGGATGAGCGACCGCGCTAAGTTCTACCGCCGCCATAACGACATTCCCGAAAGCTGGGGGACGGCCGTCAACATTCAGGCGTTGGTGTTCGGCAATATGGGCGAGACGAGCGCGACGG
>CAZXNY010000429.1:0-2443 GCA_964642205.1 uncultured Caulobacteraceae bacterium | reverse complement strand
TCGGCTATTCGCGCGGCGCTTATACGGTGCGCAGCCTCACCGGCCTCGTGCGCAAATGCGGCATCCTCAAGCGCGAGCATGCCGATAAAACCGCCGCCGCGCTTAAGCTCTACCGCCAGCGCGACATCTCCGCCGACGCGCAGGAAGCCATCGACTTCCGCAACAACTTCGCCGCCGCATGGCCCAAGCTCGATGGCGCGGGCATGCAAACGGTGATGAGCGGGACGACCTACGACCTGCGCATCTGTTACGTCGGCGTGTGGGACACAGTCGGCGCGCTCGGCATTCCGCGCAAAGTGCCGTTCGCCGGCGCGGTGAACAAGAAATACGAGTTCCACGATCTTGCGCTCTCACGCGCCGTACTGAATGCGCGCCAAGCCATCGCCATCGATGAGCGCCGCGATCCCTTCGCGCCCGCGCTTTGGACCAACCTCGAAGCGTTCAACGTTCCCGATCAGCCCAAGCGCGTTGAGCAGCTTTGGTTTCCTGGAAATCACGGCTGCGTCGGCGGCGCAGGTTGCGATGAGGGCAAGCTCTCCGGCGCGGCGCTCGATTGGATCGCGCAGGGCGCCGAACGCACCGGCTTGGTGTTCGATCGCTCCGCCAATTCCGTGCTTGGCCGCGCGGTCGCCGGCGTCGACGTGCTCGGCGGGCGCGTCAGCGAAAAGAACTTTGACCTGGGCAGCGTGCTGCTCGGCATGTCGTGGCGGCGCGGCCTCGGCGCATTCGACGAACTCCACGAAAACGCGGTCACGCGCTGGACCGGCACGAGCAATTATAGGCCCCCGCCGCTGTCGCCGTTCCGCCGCGAACTGAAGCAGATGCGCAAGGACTTCCTCGCCGCCCAACGCGCCGAACGACGTGCGCAACGGCGCAACCGCGGTAGCGCGCCGGCCGAGGCCTAGATCACCGCTTCGATTAGCGTCGGGCCTTTGATCGCGAGCAGGCGTGCGAGCTGACGATCGAAGTCCAGCGCATCGTTGCAGCGCACCGCCTGCACGCCCTGCGCTTCGGCGAGCTTCACCCAATCGATCGCTGGATTATCGAGCGAGAGCATCGAGGCGGCCGTCGGCCCCGGATTGCCCGCGCCGGTGCGCGCCAGCTCGATGTTGAGGATGCGGTAGGAGCGGTTCGCGAACACGATCACCGTGCAATCGAGCTTCTCGCGCGCCAGCGACCACAGCGCCTGGTTCGTGTACATCGCCGCGCCATCGCCGCAGAGCGCGATGACTTTGCGCTTGCCCGCCGCCGCAACCGCCGCGCCCACCGCCATCGGCATGCCTTGCCCGATCGCGCCGCCGGTATGCCCGAGCCATTCATGCTGCGGCCCCCCAGCCGTCGCCATCGCGATCGGCTGACCCGAACTCACCGCATCGTCGCACAGGATCGCGTGCTCCGGCATGTGGCGCGCAAGTGAAGCGCCGATCTGCCAAGGCCCCAGCGGTTCGCTCACGGCATCGGGATGCGTTTGCACCGGCGTCAGCGCCCCTTGCGCCGGCGCGCCAAGCGCATCGGCCAATCGCAACAGCGCATCGGCGACCTGAATCTCCGGCCCGCCAAGCGAGGCGCGCGTCGCGTTCTCCGGCGTCAGCTCGCTCGGCTTGCCCGGATACGCAAAGAACGCCACCGGATGTTTCGTGCCGGCGGTGACAAGCAGATCGACGCCAGCCAGCGCATCGACGGCTTGTTCCGCGAAATACGGCAGCTTTGGCGGCGCATAGCGCCCCGCGCCGCGCGCGAGCCGCGGGCTGAATGTATCCGCGTGCACAAGCACGCCCGCTGCCGCGATCCGCCCAAGCGCGGAAAGCCCCGGCTCATAAAGCGCATCGCCATTCACCAGCAGCGACGGCTTCTTCGCTTTGCGTATCGCTTCCGCAACGCTCGCAATCGCTTCGTCCGTCGCGCGCTTCAGCTCAGCGCCCTTAAGCGCTTTCGCCATCACGCCGCCTTCGTTCCACGCGCTATCGGCCGGCAGCAGCAAAAACGCATTGCCGCGCGGCGGCCCGTACGACGCGGCGAACGCTTCGGCGGCCTTCGCGCCCGCCTCGCCCTCGTTCATCACAACGCCCGTCCACGCCGAAAGCGGGGCCGTCAGCCCTTCGATGTCGGACGTCAGCGGCGCATCGAGATGGCGGTGATACGTCGCGTGATCGCCAACGACGTTGATCACAGGCGAGAAAGCGCGCCGCGCATCGTGCAAATTCGCCGCGCCGTTGAGATAGCCCGGGCCAAGATGCAGCAGCGTCATCGCCGGCTTGCCCGCAACGCGCGCATAGCCATCGGCAGCGCCCGTCGCGACGCCTTCAAACAAGCACAGCACCGAACGGATGCGCGGCTCGCGATCGAGCGCAGTCACGAGATGCATCTCGCTCGTGCCCGGATTGGCGAAGCAGGCATCGACGCCGCAATCGGCCAGCGTGCGCACGAGCGCATCGGCGCCCAT
>CAZXNY010000428.1:0-2453 GCA_964642205.1 uncultured Caulobacteraceae bacterium | reverse complement strand
GAGGATGGCGCGGGCGTTGTGCATGACGTGCGCGTTGGCGGCGGCGCGGCGGCGGTGAATGTGGTGCGCGATGGCGCGCGCGTGACGGTGTTCGATCGCGGCTTGGCGCGTGTGTTCACGCCGCCGCGCATTGCGGGCGCGGATGACGATGCGATCGCTGAAGACGTCGTGCGCGCGCCGATGCCGGGGAAGATCGTGTCTGTATCTGCGAAGGCGGGCGATGCGGTGAAGGCTGGCGCGCCGCTGGTGACGCTCGAGGCGATGAAGATGGAGCACGTGCTCGCTGCGCCGTTCGCCGGGAAAGTCGCGGAGCTGCGCGCCAGCGCGGGCGCGCAGGTCACTGAAGGCGCCGTGCTGGTGGTGATGGAGCGCTAACGCCTTTCCCTCGCCGCCAGGGGAGGGTGTCAGTGCGCAAAGCGCGCTGACGGGTGGGGCGGCAGCCCACCGTTTGCTGGCTCGCTTTGTGTGTCCGCCCCACCCGTCATGCTTCGCATGACACCCTCCCCTGGCGGGGAGGGAAAGGGCGGGTCGTTTTTCTGAAATGGAGCGCGGTGAAGTTCGGACCGCCGGCGCCCCCGCCGGCTTGCGTTGCGTTGTGCCGGCGAGGCGCCGGCGGTCCGTAAGCTTAGGCCGCGTCGCTGTGGAGCGGGGTCTCTAGGATGGCGCGCAGGTCTTCGAGGCCGCGCGCGTCGCGCAGGCGCTCGCGGATGTCGGCGCGCTTCAGGAAGCGCGAGATGCGGGCGAGCGCTTTCAAGTGGTCGGCGCCGCGATCGGACGGGGCGATCAGCATGAAGACGAGATCGGCCGGCCGGCCGTCGAGCGCGTCGAAATCCACCGGCGGGTCGAGGCGGGCGAACCCGGCGACGGGGCGGGAAAGGCCCGATACGCGCGCGTGCGGGATGGCGACGCCTTCACCGACGCCGGTGCCGGACAGCCGCTCGCGCAGCAACACGGCGTCGTACGCCGCGCGCGGATCGACGCCGGCGGCGCTCGCGAGCGCTTCGGACAGGATCTGGATCACTTGGCGGCGGGAGGTGGCGGCGATCTTTGGAAGAACTGCCGCGCTCAGCACCAAGTCTCTGACTTCGCCCATAAAATTCTCGCTCCGCCGCCCGAACGCCGAAGGTTCCAGGCGAGTTCCCCGAAGCGGACCTAACCTGCCGCCCGCTCCGGATCGACCCAGCCGACGTTCCCGTCAGCCCGCCGATAGACCATGTTGAGCCCCCCATGCGCCGCGTTGCGGAACAGAAGGGACGGCCCCTCCATGAGGCCGAGTTGCAGGACCGCCATCGACACGGTCATTGTTTTTACCGGGATTTTCGTCTCCGCGATGACCAAAGGGGCGGTTTCTTGGGCCGCTGCCCCATTTGCGTGCGGCGCGTCCATTGCGCCGCCTTCATCTTCATCTTCGAACGGGGCCAGCACATAGGCCGATGCGTCCTCCGCGGGAAGGGGGTCGCGGGGGCCGTTGTGATGATTCTTCAGCCGGGATTTGTAGCGGCGGACCCGCTTTTCGATCTTGCCGAGGGCGTCGCCGAAAGCGGCGTGGGCGTCACCGCCGTGCCCATGGGCCTGGAGGGAGATGCCGGAGGCGAGGTGGAGCGCGCAATCGACCTCAAAGCCCACACCGTTCTTGCCGACGGTGACCATCGCATCGGTGGCGCGCGAGAAATACTTCTCAACCCCGGCGGTCAGATCCTCGGTGATGCGGGTGCGGAGGGCTTCGCCGACGTCCATATGACGGCCGGCCACCTGTACGCGCATAGGCATTCTCCTTGGCTGATCAATCTGAGCCTGGAGAGCCTGGTGACGGCGGTCTTTGAGCCCCGTCAGAAGGCCCGCCCGGGCGCAAGTGTTCGCGCCGAACGGCGCATGCGTCAATGCAAGGGGGCGTGATGGGGGTCCGAGTTTTTGCGTGTGCCAAAAGCCTCCTCATTCCGGACGCGCGAAGCGCGATCCGGAACCTAGGGGCAAATGTGATGCGCGCGGCCCCTGGGTTCCGGTTCTGCGCCGCTCCGCGGCTTCGGCCGGACTGAGGGAGACTTTTGGGGAAGCCTAAAACCCGTTCGCCAGCTTGCGCTTGCGTTCGACGCTGCTCGGGATGCGGAGGCTTTCGCGGTATTTCGCGACGGTGCGGCGGGCGATGTCGATGCCTTGGTTGCGCAGGATTTCGACGATGCGGTCGTCGCTCAAGATGTGCGCCGGTTCTTCTTTTTCGACGAGCGTCTTGATTTGGTGGCGCACGGCTTCGGCGGAGTGGCTCTCGCCGCCGTCGGCGGACGCGATCGAGGCGGTGAAGAAATATTTCAGCTCGAACACGCCGCGATTGGTCGCCATGTATTTGTTGGCGGTGACGCGCGACACCGTGGATTCATGCATCTGGATCGCGTCCGCCACGGCCTTCAGGTTCAGCGGCCGCAGATGCGCCACGCCATGGGTGAAGAAGCCGTCCT
>CAZXNY010000427.1:0-2468 GCA_964642205.1 uncultured Caulobacteraceae bacterium | reverse complement strand
ATAGCGGTGGCGCGCCAGCCAGAAGAGCGTGTGCAGATCGCGGAGGCCGCCCTTCCCTTCCTTGATGTTGGGCTCGACCATGTAGCGCGAGGCGCCAGCGCGCGAATGCCGTTCATCACGCTCCTTGAGCTTGGCGGCGACGAACGCCGCGTGCGTCTTGGCGGCGACATCCTTGCGGAAGCGCGCCGCCATCTGCGTGAACAAGTCCTCATCGCCCGTAACGAGGCGCGCTTCGAGCAGCGCGGTTTGGATGGTGTGATCTTCCTTCGCGAGCCGCACACACTCGTCGATCGTCCGGGACGCGTAGCCGACCTTCAGCCCCATGTCCCACAGCATGTAGAGCATGTACTCGGTGACGCTCTCGGCCCACGCCGTCTGCTTGTAGGAACGCAGAAACAGGAGATCGATGTCCGACGAGGGCGCGAGTTGGCCGCGCCCGTAGCCGCCGACGGCGACGAGCGCGAACCGTTCCCCCTGCGTCGGGTTGCGGGACCGGAAAACGTGGACGGTCGTGAAATCGTAAAGCGCCGAGATGACCTGATCGGCGACCTGCGCCAGAAGCCGCGCCACGGCGAGGCCGTTCTCCCCAGCTTCCAGCCGCTCCTTCGCGATCATCCGCCCGCGGAAAAGCGCGCCGTGCAAAAGTTGGCGGACGCGCTTGCGGGCGTCATCGGATTCCGCACCGTAAGCGCGCGCTGTCGCGGTGAGCTGGGAGCGCAAAAGCGCGCCATCCACAACGAACTCTATTCGGGCGGGCTTGAGGTTCGCTGGCATGGCGCCGCCGATATAAGCACGGGTCAGCCCGCACGAGAATTTTGCTGCGTTTCTGGAACACCTGTCACGCGAATACGGTTAAGGTTCCGTCAGATGACTCACACGTTAACTGATTGCCCCGAGTTTGCCCCATTTCGCCGCCAAAGCGAGATTGAGGGACTGGCGCGGGCATTCTCGCGCACCACATACACGTGAAAGAACCCAGGAGACCGCCGATGCGAGGCCAGAACGCGCGCGGAAGTACGCCGCTTGCGCCTGTCGACGAGGACAAGAGCCGCAACGTGCATACGCTTCAAACGCGCGCGTATGATCCTCATTTGGAAGAGAAATTGCTCCGCGCGCAGTTTCAGCGCGAGCGCTCTTCGGCGTATTGGTTCGCCGCCTCCACGTGGGGCATCGCTGGCCTGATCATCGGGGCCTGCATGGGCGCCTACATGATGTACGTCGCCACGGTCGCGACGCTGCCGACTGCGGTCACTGCCGTCACGCAGGGCATGGCGGTGCAGGAAATTCAGCGCCAGGGCGAAAACCGCCCGAATTTGCTCGATCAATCGGGTCCGCCAGCGTCCAACCCATAGGGCGCGGCGTATCGGCGCGGCCTAGCGCGCGCCGGCGATGCAATCGGCCAGCACGGACTCAGTTGTCCACAGGCTCGCGCGCCATCCCGCACGGCGCGCGCCTTCGACGTTGGCCGCGCTGTCGTCGATCAGCAGCAGCGTTTCGGGCGCGCAATTCAGCTTGGCCGTAACCGCTTCAAAGAACGCCGGGGCCGGTTTGCCGACGCCGTAGGCGGCTGAATAGTGGATCGCGTCGAAGCGGTCCTTGAAGCCAAGCGTCTCCCACAGATAGCGCGCGCGATGATGCTCCTGGACGGTTGCGAGGTGCATCGGCGTGCCCGCCGCCCGCACCGTGGCGAGGTCGCCAAGCAGCGCGTGGTCGAGCGCCGAGTCCCACTTGAACCAATAGTCCGCCAGCGCCTCGGCGGTGACATTCGGCGCGACATTGGCGAGCGCCGGACGCAACCGGTCGAACAGGTCGGCGCGGCCGTTCACGACATCGGGCCAGTGCGGCTTGAAGAACGCCGCTTGCAGATCGGCTGGATCGATCCCGAGATCGCGTTTCAAATCATGATCCCAACGGCGCTTGTCTTCGCGCTTTCCGTCGGGCCGCACGATCACGCCATCGACATCCACCATCAGGATCGTCACTTCAGCAGCCCCTTGAGCGCGTAGAGCGCATCGAGCGCGTCCTTTGGCGTCATGGCATCGAGATCGAGCCGTGCGAGCGCCGCTTCCGCTTCGGATGGCTCAAGCGCGTTCGCGAACGACGGCATTTCCAATTCGGCCTCGCCGATCTTGGCGCCCTTCCCCGCTTCAAGCCGGGCGAGCACGGCGCGGGCGCGATCGACGGCCGCGCGCGGCAGGCCCGCGAGCTTCGCGACCTGAATGCCGTAGGACCGATCCGCAGCGCCCGGCGCGACTTCGTGCAGAAAAACGAGATCGCCCTTCCATTCCTTGGCGCGCAGATGCGCGTTCGCCGTCGCTTGCAGCCGATCGGCGAGCACGGTGAGCTCGTGATAGTGCGTGGCGAACACGGCGCGGCACTTGTTGGTGTCGTGCAGATGCTCCGCCGTCGCCCACGCAATCGCGAGGCCATCGAACGTCGCCGTGCCGCGGCCGATTTCATCGAGCACG
>CAZXNY010000426.1:0-2475 GCA_964642205.1 uncultured Caulobacteraceae bacterium | reverse complement strand
CATCGGCGCGCAAACCAGCCGTCACACAACATCGGGCGCCGCCTTGCTTGGCGAGGCCGCAACCGCCGACGCGGCGCGCGTCGCGAGCCCGCTAACCTATGTTTCGGCAGCCTTTCCACCGACGCTTCTACTGCACGGCACATCCGATCGGATGGTCAACCACGCCGCAAGCGAAACCATGTTCGCGACGCTGCGCGCAGCAAAAGCGCCCGTCGATCTGCGACTCTTTCATGGCCACACCCACGGCTTCGACGCGATCCCATCCGTCCGCCGCCTTATGGCTGCGGAAGCTGATTACTTCATTGACCGCACCATTCTCGATCCCGCAAAGCACGAAGCAGAAGCCGTCGAGCATTCCATGTTCGCACGGCGCGCCGCGGCCGAACGCGCCGCCGCAAACAAATAGGAGACTTACATGTCCGGCGGTGGCCTTGGCGTTCGCGCGCCGATTGTCGACTACGTGCGCACTTGGGGCGTACGCGAACATCCCGCGCTTGCCCGCTGCCGCGAAGATACGGCGCGCGATCCACGGCGCGGCCTGCAAATCGATCCAGAGCAAGGCGCGCTGATGCAGGTGCTCACCCGCGCCGTCTCCGCGCGCCGCGCACTCGAAGTCGGCGTGTTCACAGGCTACTCCTCCACCGCTGTCGCGCTCGCCATGAAGGACATGCACGGCGACAAGGCAAAGCTCGTCGCATGCGAGCTCTCGCAGGAATTCGCAGATCGCGCAGCTGACTATTGGCGGGAAGCGCACGTCGATGACGTGATCGAGACACGGATCGGTCCCGCGGTAACTAGCCTTGAGGCGCTCCTCGCCGGGGGCGGCGCGGGAAGCTTCGATCTCATGTTCATCGACGCCGACAAGCCGAGCTATGGCGCTTACTACGAGGCGGGCGTCGCCCTTCTGCGCGCAGGCGGCCTCATGTTGATCGACAACATGCTCTGGCGCGGCCAAGTGGCGGACGAAAACGACACGTCAGCCGAAACGTCCGCGCTGCGCGACCTCGCCAAGCGCATCCACGCCGATAGCCGCGTGGACATGACGCTAGCGACGGTCGGCGACGGTGTTTCGTTTGTCGTGAAGCGGCCCTAGCCCCCCTTGCCGCGCCGCGCCGGACCCGTCGTTTCGCGCACATTGAACACGCCGGTCTGCACGCGAATTTTTTGTCCGGGATGCGTTCCCGAAAGCCAGCCGAGCATTGCCGCGCCGGCCGCTTCGCCCATTCGATGCGGGTCGATCGAAAGCGACGTGATTTCGTGGCGGCGGTGATATGCATCGGTGGCGGCGTCGGTGATTGCGACGACGCTCAACTGCTCCGGCACGTCCACGGCGCGCGCGCGCGCCGCCGCCAGCAACCCACGCACCTGTGGATCGTTGACCACGATCGCCGTCGCTCTTCGCTTACCTAACAGATCCGTCAAAAGATCGCCGGAGCTCGCCGCATCCGCCTGCTCGACCACATCCGGCTCGATCCCCTGCGCGCGCAGCGCATCCGCGATCGCCGCCATCACGGGCGAGCGCGCCTCGCGCACCAACGCCACACGCTTGTGCCCAAGCGCGCTCAGATGCGCGGCGGCCGCCTTTGCGGACTCCGTCAGGACCGGACCAGCGCGCGGCACATGCGCAAACGCGCCCGCCGCATCGAACAGCGCGATCACAGGAATATCGAGCGCTTCGTAGCGCGCGAGATGCGCGCTCTCGGCCGGCGGGCGCACGCAAAACAACGCATCGACGCGCCGTTCCAAGAAGTTGCGCATCAAGAGGTCGTAGCGTTCGGCGCTCCCGCGCGCGGTCGCGATGATGAGCGCGTACCCGGCTTCTTCGACGGCTTCGCTGAGCGCATCGAGGAGCTCGATCCCAAGCGTGTTGCGGAGGTCAGAGAAGATCAGGCCGATCGTATCGGCGCGCTCGCTACGAAGCGCGCGGGCGGCCTCGTTCGGCACATAGCCCAGCTCCGCCACCGCCTTCTGAACGCGCGCCGCGCTCGCCTTTGACACGGGCAACCCGTTCACGGCGCGCGAAACCGTCGCGATCGACAGTTTTGCCCGCGCGGCGACCTCATGCAGCGTGACCTTCATAGCGCCAGCGTAAACGTTTCGCGGGCGCTATGGCAGCCCTTATCCCACGGTGACGAAACGAGCGCGCGAATACGCCGCTACGCCAGCGCCGCTTCTTCCTTTGGCGCCAGCAGCAGATACATCGCCGGCGTTACAATTCGCGCAATCAGCGTTGAGCTGATCAACCCGCCGATCAGCACGATCGCGAGCGGCGAATAGAGCGGCGAGTTTTCAAGCGCGAGCGGTAAGAGCCCGCCGATCGCCGTCATCGAGGTGAGAAGAACCGGCAGGAACCGGATCTCGCCCGCCCGCTCCACCGCCTCGCGCAGACCAACGTCCTGCGCGCGCAGCTGGTTGGCGAATTCGACGAGCAGGATCGAATTCTTGATCTCGATCCCGACGAGCGCGACGAAGCCG
>CAZXNY010000425.1:0-2509 GCA_964642205.1 uncultured Caulobacteraceae bacterium | reverse complement strand
CCTGCAGCGCGCACGCGCCCGTCGGCAGCGCCGCCGACCCGGTCGAGCCATCCTCGGCCCACTCCGCCCTCACCTTGTGACGGAAGTGCTTGCAGAGCTGGATCAGATATTTGCGCCCTGCCGGCGTCGCCAGGGTGACCTTCGGTGACGAACATGGAGGCCAAGTAATCGCATCTGCGAGTCACTCGCAAGCAAAGCCGGCGCTACACACGCGCCTGTGAGGCGCCGCTGCGGCGCCCTACGCCAGATCTGAAGGCCGGCGGCGCATGAACGCCGGCGGCGCCTTCCAGCGGCCGGGAATGTTCGCCTCTCCCCAGCGGCAAAACTCCTGAAGCAGCGGCAGCAACGCCGCGCCCTTTCGGGTGAGCCGGTATTCGTATCGCCTGGGCCGGGCCTCATAGACGCGGCTTTGGATCAGGCCATGCTCCTCCATCGCAGCCAAGCGCGCGGTGAGAATGTTGCTGGCGATGCCCTCGGGGCTTTCCAGGAATTCCTTGAAGCGCGACTTGCCGTTCACGAGGTCGCGCAGCAGCACCAGCGTCCAGCGATCGCCGATCAACTCAAGCGTCGACGCAATCGGGCAACCCGAACGAAACTCATGGCCTCCGCGTCCCGCCTTAGTGGGCACCGGCCCCTCCAGTTACATGCAACTTGCAATCTACCATTTACTAGATAAGTTGCCAAAGCGTGCCACAACAGAGGAAGGGCGTGTCATATGTCAGAGTTCACGGGCGGCTGCCTCTGTGGCGCGGTACGCTATTCCTGTTCGGCCGAACCGATGATGGCAGGGCACTGCCACTGCGAGGATTGCCGCCGCTCAAGCGGCTCGGGGCATTGCTCGCACCTCGTCGTGCCAGACGATAGCGTCCGTCTCAGCGGCAACATGAGCGTCTATGACCGTCCCGCAGACAGCGGCAATCTCATCTCGCGCTTCTTCTGTCCCACGTGCGGCGCGCCGGTTTGTTCGCGCAACAGCGCGAGCCCGGGCATGACTTTTCTACGCGCCTCGAGCCTCGATGATCTCGAGGTGTTCAAACCGCAGATGCATGTCTACGCCTCTCGCGCCGCGAGTTGGGATGCGCCAGGCGCCGGCCTGCCAGCCTTCGAGAAGATGCCGCCCGGCATGGGCTAAGCAAAGCGCGTCTCCAAGCGCGTGATCTTGCCGCCGCGCAGCGTGAACCGGTTCACGCCGCGCCCTTCGCCGCCGGGCAATCCGGGCGAGCTGCACGTCCAGGCGACGACCACTTCATCGCCCGCAACATCGATGCGATCGGTGCTGATCGTCATGTCCGGCAGCGGATGGGCCCAGCCCGCGCGCATCGTTTCCATGATCGCCTCCTTCCCGCGGTGCTCGGTTGGCGCGCCGGAGAACGGTTCGATATAGACAGCGTCGTCCGCGAAGATCGCGCTCATCTGCGCTTCGGCGGCGGCGCCCGATTGCATGGCTCGGAAGAAGTCGGCGATTGTCGGCGGCGTATCGGTCATCGCGTGCTCGGCTCTGTGGGTTGGAGAAAATCGTGCTGGAAGATGGCGAAATCAGCCGCATCAAAGACGCCTTGGCCGCGCTTCGATCCGAGGGCGATCGTCTCATCCCTTGGAGCGCGTTGCCGGCCCTCTCCGATGTCGGGCTAAGCGGTGTTGCGCTCACGATAGATTTGCGGGCCACGGCCGCACTCGGCGCGCCGCTGCTGGTGGCGCGCACGGCGCAGGCGCCGGCGGCTTTCTGGCCGTCGCTGAGCGCGCGCGAGCAGGACGTTGCGCGCTGCATCGCGCGCGGCCTTTCGAACAAGGAAATCGGGCGCGCTCTGCACATCAGCACCGCAACCGTCAAAGACCACGTGCATCACGTTCTCCGGAAGGCGTCCTGCGCGTCGCGCGGCGCGTTGGCGGCAAAGCTCAACGCCGCCACCTAAGCGGTTCGCCGCCGCCGTGCGCAATCCATCGAAGGATGGGGGCGCATCGGATGTGATGGCGGTGCGCTAGAACAAGCTGCCCTGATCGCCCGGCGGCTTGCCGGGCTTGGCCGGCGCTTTCGGCTTCGTAACCTCTCCGACTTCTGCTGCCGGGAGCCGCGCGCCTTCCGGCGGATCGATCATCGCGCGGCGGTGCTCTTCGTTCGCGAACGACAGCTCCACGATCTCGCCCGCGGCCAGATCGCCCGCGGCGCGCACCAGCGAGCCGTCTTCGCGGTGGATCATCACGAAGCCGCGCGCGAGCACGCTTTTGTGCGAGAGGCTTTCCAGCATGCGCGCCGCGCCATCGAGTTCGCCGCGCCGCTGCTTCATCGCGCGCGCGATCGCTGGCGAGAGCCGCGCCGCCGCACGCAACATCAACTCGCGCCGACGCCCGATATCGACGCTCAGCGATTCCGGCCGCAGCCGCGCGGCGACGCGGTCGAGTTTGGCTTGCGATGCGCGCGTCGATGCAACCAGCGCCGCCGCCAGCCGCTCACCGGCGCGATCGAAGCGCTGCGTCGCGACTTGCAGCAACGTCTCCGGCCGCGGCAGCC
>CAZXNY010000424.1:0-2529 GCA_964642205.1 uncultured Caulobacteraceae bacterium | reverse complement strand
TTCGCTTCGTCGAAGACGATTGGGAAAACCCAACGGTGGGCGCCTGGGGCTTGGGCTGGGAGGTGTGGTGCGACGGGATGGAGGTGAGCCAGTACACTTACTTTCAGCAAGTCGGCGGCCTGGATGTGCGCCCCGTCAGCGGCGAACTCACGTACGGGCTTGAGCGCTTGGCGATGTATGTGTTCGGCGTCGATCGCGTGTTCGACCTGCCGTTCAACGATCCGCAGAGCGAGTACCCGATCTCGTACGGCGATGTGTATCTGAAGAACGAGCAGCAACAGTCGCGCTTCAATTTCGAGCTGTCGGATTCCGCGATGGTGCTGCGGTGGTTCGAGGACGCGGAGGCGCAGGCCAAGCGTCTGCTCGGGGAGAACTGCGTGCTGCCAGCGTATGACTACACGCTGAAGGCCTCGCACCTGTTCAATTTGCTCGACGCGCGCGGCGTCGTCTCGCCGACGGAGCGGCAAAGCTTCATCGCGCGCGTGCGCGATCTGGCGAAAGGCTGCGCGAGCGCGTGGACGGAGAGCGAGCAGTGAGGGCGAATTTCCTCGCCATGCTGCGCTGCCCGTTCTGCCGTGGCGGCTTTCGCTTTGCGGAAACGGCGCGTCCGCCGCATGGGCGCGGCGCGTTCGGCGTGCTCGAATGCACGTGCTCGGCGTTTCCGGTGATCGACGGCGTGCCGGTCATTCAGCGCGCGCCGGTGGCGGTGTTCGAACATACGCGCGGGGAGCGCGAGACCGAGGGCGTCGCGGTCGAGACGCTGGTGGCGATGCTGCGCGCGGGGAAGGCGGCCGAGGCGCTGAACGAGTGCCTCGTTGCGCCTGCTGTGCCACGGCCAGTGCGCGCACTGATCCGCAGGCGGCTTCTCGACAGCGGGCTCGTGGCGCGCGCCGCGCGGCCGCTGGGCAAACGCGCGCTTGAAACGCGGGTGCTGAAGCCGCGCGACACGATCGGCGCGTGCGACGTGTTCGATTTCTATTACTTCTCGGGCCCGCTCGATTCCGGCTTGGGGCACTACTTCATCAACCGCTTCGCACAGCCCCGGCACCTCGCGGCGCTGGCGCTGGCGGCAACGCTGAAGTCAGACCAGAAGCCGTTTCTCGATATCGCGTGCGGCGCGGGTCACTTGGAGCATTACTTCACGACGCGGCCCGATCCGGCGGGCGCTGTGGGGCTCGACATCAACTTCCACCAAGTGTGGATCGCCAAGCACTGGATCGCGCCAGCGGGCGAATACGTTTGCGCCGATGCGTCCGCCGGTCTGCCGTTCGCGGACGATAGCTTTGGCGCGACGATCTGCTCGGACGCGTACCACTATATCGGTGAGCGGCAGATGCTGCTGCGCGACATCGAACGCTGCGCGCCGGCGCGCCCGGTGCTGCTGACGCGCGTGGGCAATCGCGCCGTGATGCCCCACGAGGGCGATGAGCGCGCGCTTGACGATTATCTCGGCGAATTCGCGGGCCGCGAGGCGCGCGTGTTCGAAGAGGGCGAGCTTGTGCGCGCGTATCTCAAGCGGGATGATCCGTTCGATACGCCGCAGCGTCCGAAAACGGCGCTCGCGGAAGCGAAGTGGTTCTCCTTCGCGTGGAGCATGCCGCAAACGCGCCGTGCCGTCGCGGTGCCGCCTGCGCCGCACGCTGTCGGGAAACTGGATATCAATCCGATCTACGCGCAGGCCGTGCAGGCCGGCGGCAAAACCAAGCTCAACTTCGTCTTCCCGCAGACGTGGTACGCCTATGAGAACCACGCCATGCTCTCGTATTGTCCGCAAGAGGCCACCGTCCCAGCTGGCGATCCGCGCTCATGGCGCAAAGAAGAGCAGCGCACGCTGACGGATGCGTTCGTGTTGCTGGGCCTGCCCGAACGTTTTGCGGAGAGCCGCTAGGTCATGCCGCAGCTTTTGATCGAATTGTTCTCGGAAGAGATCCCGGCGCGCATGCAAAAGCGTGCGGAGGAAGACTTGGCGCGGCTGCTTGGCGAGAAGCTGAAGGCGGCGGGGCTAGAGCCGAAGAAGATCGAGACGTTCTCTGGCGCGCGGCGCATCGCGCTGGTGATCGACGATCTGCCCGCGGGCACGCCCGACGTGCGCGAGGAGCGCAAAGGCCCGCGCGTCGGCGCGCCGGAGAAGGCGATCGAAGGCTTCGTGAAGGGCGCGGGACTTTCGTCGATCAAGGACGCGAAGGTGCAGGCCGATCCGAAGGGCGATTTCTACGTCGCGGTGATCGAGAAGCGCGGCGCGAAGACGGCCGATGTTGTCGCGCAGGTCGTGCCGGAAGTGGTGCGCGCGTTTCCGTGGCCAAAATCCATGCGGTCGCAATCGGCGGACCTGCAATGGGTGCGGCCGCTGCACAACGCGCTCTGCGTGTTCGACGGCAAGGCCGTGACGATCGATCTGCCGGGCGTGAAGAGCGAGGCGATCACATGGGGCCATCGCTTCCACGCGCCGCGCGCGATCCCGGTGACGAACCTTGCGCAATACGAAGGCGGCCTTCGCAACGCGAACGTGCTGATCGACCGCGAGGAGCG
>CAZXNY010000423.1:0-2535 GCA_964642205.1 uncultured Caulobacteraceae bacterium | reverse complement strand
CGATCGATCGCTTCGCGCAGGTGGAGGACTTCCTGGTCCGTCAGCTCGCTCACGCTTCTTAACGCGCGCTGCTTCCTTAGCCATTGGTTCGGTTTCCTACTTGCGCGTCGCTTGTTTCTTACCGGCGATCGGCTTGGCGGGCCCTTTGCGCGTGCGCGCATTGGTGTGGGTGCGTTGTCCACGAACCGGAAGACCCTTCCGGTGGCGGATGCCGCGATAGCAGCCGAGATCCATCAGCCGCTTGATGTTCGTCGCCGTCTCGCGGCGAAGATCGCCTTCGACGGTGTAATCACGATCGATCGCTTCGCGCAGGTGGAGGACTTCCTGGTCCGTCAGCTCGCTCACGCGGCGCGCGTCTTCGATGCCCACCTTGCCAATGATTTCCTTGGCGATGTGCGGCCCGATGCCGTGAATGTACTGCAGCGCGATAACGACGCGCTTCTGAGTCGGAATGTTGACGCCGGCGATCCGGGCCATGAGCATGCTCCAAACGGCAATGTCGCGACGCCGACGAGCCCCATAGAGGCCCGCGCGAGGTCGCGGTTCTAAACCTTCGCGAAGACCCGCCGTTATAGCGGCGGCGCCTCGGGCGTCAACCGGGCCAAGTACCCCTTGCGAGGGGAAGTTCACAGGCGTTTTGCCCCGGCGCGGCGGGCCTGTCGGAGCCGTCAAATGGGCGCCTCGCGGGTGCGCCGCAAGCCCCCTGCCCCTTGAGCAGGCTAGGTCCTCTTCCTCGGGGCCGCGTTCAGCGCGGCCGCGGCTCTCACCAGCGCCTTGAAATCCCGCTCATTCAGCTTGTCGCCCTCGCGGATGTCGATCGAGCGGCGGGTAGCGCCCTTGTCCTCTCCGTTGAAGAGGCCGGCCGGATCGGCAACGGACGCGCCCTTGGCAAAGGTCAGCTTCACTTTGTCCTTGTAAGTCTCGCCCGTGCAGATGAGCCCGTCGCTCTCCCAAACGGGGACCCCGGCCGGGTTCGACGGCTTGCGCCATTTTACGTCTTCCACAACTCCTGGAACCGCCGCCTGGATAAGCGCGCGCACACGGTCCAGCGTTTCAGAGCGCCAATCTGCGACTGGCGGGGCCTTTAGCCCGGCCTTGCTCGGCGCCCTAGCCTTCGCGGCCCTCTCTCTCGTCACCTTCTTCACAGAGCCCTCACATCTTCTCGCCCGGCAGCTTGCTGGCCTGCTTCACCCAGGCGGTGAACTGTTTCTCATCGAATTCGCCCTCGCGGATGTCGAGGTAGCGGACGGCTGGGTATTTCGAGAGGCCCGGCGGCGGTGGTCTGAGATCAGAGCCACGGAAGAAGGTGACCTTCACGTACTTCGCGAAGACATGAAAGCTTAGGAACCAGACGCCCTCTTCAACGCCATAGAAGGGTGAGTTCCATTTGACCGCTTTGTGGACCTTCGGAACGGCGCGCACGATCAGCGCGTCGAGACGTTCGCCGACGTGCCGCTTCCAGCCGGGCATCGCAGCGATGTATGCCTGCACGGGCGCATCGCCGTAGCCCTTCGTGATCTGCGGATTGCCGCCTGAAAGCAGCGTCGGCGCGGATTTGCGCGCCGCTTTCTTCACCGGGAGCTTCGTCGCCTTGGTCGGCACATCTCTCTCCACGCAACAGCGGCGCGGCGAGAGCGCCTAACGGTCGATTGCGCCCGCGATGCCGCGCGCCACGTCCTCGACGCCGGCCATCCCGTCAACGCCCACCAGCTTGCCCTGGTTGCGATAGTAATCGACGAGCGGCGCGGTTTGATCCGAATACGCTTTGAGGCGCACTTTGAAGGCTTCCGGATCGTCGTCCGCCCGGCCTTCTTCGGAATAGCGCTTGGCGACGCGCGCGATCAGCGCGGGCTCATCGACCTCAAGACGGATAACGAGATCGACCTTCTGGCCATGCGTTTCGAGCAATTTGTCCAACGCCGCGGCCTGCGCGAGCGTGCGCGGGTAGCCATCGAAGATAAAGCCAGCCGCGCCCTTTTCGGTGCGCAGCTTGTCATCGATCAGCTCGTTGACGATTTCATCCGACACGAGCGCACCGGAATCCATGATCGCCGCGACGCGCTTGCCGAGATCGGTACCGGCGGCTTTTGCCGCACGCAGCATGTCGCCCGTCGAAAGCTGCACGTAGCGGCGCTCGGATACGAGACGCTTGGCTTGGGTGCCCTTCCCCGCAGCGGGCGGCCCAAACAGAATGAGGTTCATCGCCCCTTGCCCCGCAATTTCGAACGCTTGATCAGCCCTTCGTATTGGTGTGCGACCAAGTGCGATTGGATCTGCGTGACGGTGTCCATCGTCACCGAGACCACAATCAGCACCGAGGTGCCGCCAAGGTAGAACGGCATGTTGTAGTACGAGATCGCGATTTCCGGCAACAAACAGACCGCCGTGATGTACGCAGCGCCAATCACGGTCAGGCGCGTCAGCACGTAATCGAGATATTCCGCAGTCTTCTTGCCCGGGCGGATGCCGGGCAAAAAGCCGCCGTACTTGCGCAGGTTCTCAGCCGTCTCTTCCGGATTGAACACGATGGAGGTG
>CAZXNY010000422.1:0-2541 GCA_964642205.1 uncultured Caulobacteraceae bacterium | reverse complement strand
GTCGGCAAGACTTCGCTAGGCCGCTCGATCGCGAAAGCGACGGGACGCGACTTCGTGCGTCTGTCACTTGGCGGCGTGCGCGATGAAGCGGAAATCCGCGGTCACCGCCGCACCTACATTGGCTCGATGCCGGGCCGGATCATCCAGTCGATGAAGAAAGCCAAGAGCTCCAATCCGCTCTTCTTGCTGGACGAAATCGAAAAGCTCGGCGCGGATTATCGCGGCGATCCGTCGGCTGCGTTGCTGGAAGTGCTCGATCCCGAGCAAAACGGTACGTTCAACGACCACTATCTCGAAGTGGATTACGACCTGAGCGACGTGCTGTTCATCACGACGGCCAACAGCCTCAACATGCCCCAGCCTTTGCTGGATCGCATGGAGATCATCCGCATCCCCGGCTACACCGAGGACGAGAAGCTCGAAATTGCGAAGCGGCACTTGCTGCCCAAGCAGTACGAGAACAACGGCCTCAAGAAGACCGAGTTCAGCGTCAGTGACGATGCGATGCGCGATCTGATCCGGCGCTACACGCGCGAAGCAGGTGTGCGCTCGCTCGAACGCGAGATCGGTAATCTGGCGCGTAAGGCGGTTCGCGATATCGAACAGAAAAAGTCGAAGTCTGTTTCGATCACGGCGAAGAACCTGCCGGACTACGCGGGCGTCTGGAAATATCGCTTCGGCGAAACCGATCAGGAAGACCAAGTCGGCATCGTGACAGGCCTTGCCTGGACCGAAGTCGGCGGCGACCTTCTGACGATCGAAGCCGTCGCGATGCCCGGCAAAGGCGCGATGATGGTCACCGGCAACCTCAAAGAGGTGATGAAGGAATCCATCTCAGCCGCATCGTCGTTCGTGCGTTCACGCGCGCTGCAATACGGGATGAAGCCGCCGCTCTTCCGCACCAAGGACATTCACGTCCACGTGCCGGAAGGCGCAACGCCGAAGGACGGACCGTCCGCGGGTGTTGCGATGGCGACGGCGATCGTCTCGGTGCTCACCGGCGTTCCGATCCGCAAGGATATCGCGATGACGGGTGAGATCACGCTGCGCGGCCGCGTGCTGCCGATTGGCGGCTTGAAGGAAAAGCTGCTCGCGGCGCTGCGCGGCGGTGTGCGCACGGTGCTCATTCCTGCCGAGAACGAAAAAGATCTCGCGGACATTCCGGAGAACGTGAAAGCGGGTTTGAAGATCATTCCCGTGTCCACGGTCGATGAAGTGCTGGCTGAAGCGCTCACCCGCAAACTCCAGCCGGTGGAGTGGACCGACGAAGACGAAGAAGCCGAAGCGCGCGCTGCAGGGCGCCGCACGGATGACCGGGAAGGCGCACGCCCACACTAAAATGGCGTGCTTGTGAACCGAACGCGCCGGAGCCGCACCTTGGCTCCGGCGCGTTTTTTCTGTGTATTTCAGCGGTTTGTTGCGCGTGCAGAACCTAAAGGACTTGTAATTCCGAGTACATGCTTAGGCTTTGACACGGGCAAACGAGGGCGCCCTTATCCGCCCAGCCAAAAACGAAGAGGGGGTTCCAATCGTGAACAAGGCTGAACTAGTCAACGCGGTCGCTGATCGTGTGAACGAGCCGAAGGCGAAAGTCGGCGAAACGATCGACGCGTTGTTCGACGTGATGACCGGCGCGCTCAAGAGCGGCGACGATGTGCGTCTGCCCAACTTCGGCGTCTTCGCGGTCGCGCAAACGGCCGAGCGCAAGGCGCGCAATCCGCAGACCGGCACTGAGGTGATCGTTCCCGCTGGCAAGCGCGCGCGCTTCAAGCCCGGCAAGGCGCTCAAGGAAGCGCTGGACGGCGCCGGCGCGCACTAATCGCGCGCAAAGGGAATGAGTTATGGCGGGCGGCCTTCGCGGGCCGCCCGCTTTTCTTTGGACGTTCCGCGCGCTAGGCAGAGTCGGAAGAGGCCACATGCTCGCGCGAATCTACCGCCCCGCCAAGAACGCCATGCAGTCCGGCAAAGCCGGCGCGAGCCGATGGGTGCTCGAGTTCGAGCCTGGCGCCGCGCCGCGCCCGGACATCCTCATGGGCTGGACGACGTCAGCCGACACCAACGGCCAGGTGCGGATGTATTTCGAGGATCGCGAACAGGCGATCGCGTTCGCGCGGAAACACGGCATTCCCCATCAGGTGACCGAGCCACGCGACGTGAAGCGCGCCGTCAAAGCGTATGGCGACAACTTCGCCTTCGCACGCAGAGAACCCTGGTCGCACTAGCCGCACGCGGCGGCATCAGCGCCCGTAGCTCAACTGGATAGAGCGTCCGCCTTCTAAGCGGATGGTTGCAGGTTCAAGTCCTGCCGGGCGCGCCATTACGCGTGCAGGTGCGCGAAACCGGCTTCGAGATCGGCGATCAGATCGTCCGCGTGCTCAAGGCCGATGGAGAGCCGCAGCAGCGGGCCCTCCGCGCGCCAAGTAGTCGCTGTGCGCGTGATGTTCGGATCGCACGGCACGATGAGGCTCTCGAAGCCGCCCCAAGAAAAGCCCATCGCGAAGATCTTCAGGCTCTCAAGCATGGCGTGAAGACGCGCTTCGT
>CAZXNY010000421.1:0-2542 GCA_964642205.1 uncultured Caulobacteraceae bacterium | reverse complement strand
CGCGTTTATAACGGCGAGAGCCTGAAGGAGGTCGATCCGAAGGCGCGCACCATGCAGGAATACAAAGACGCCGCCGGTGTCGACGAAGGCATGGAAGGCATCTCGACGCGCTTCGCGTTCAAAGTGCTGGCCGCGACCTTCAACCATGACACGCAAGAGGTCGCCGCCGATCCGGTGCACCTCATGTACGTGCTGGAGCAGGCGATCCGCCGCGAGCAATTCCCGCAGGAGACCGAGAACAACTATCTGGAGTTCATCAAAGCCGAACTCGCGCCGCGCTATGCGGAATTCATCGGCCACGAAATCCAGAAAGCCTATCTCGAGAGCTACCACGATTACGGCCAGAACCTGTTCGATCGCTACGTTGACTACGCCGATGCGTGGATCGAGGACATCGACTTCAAGGATCCGGACACCGGCCAGCTACTCAATCGGGAGCTCTTGAACCAAGAGCTTTCGAAAATCGAAAAGCCGGCGGGCATCGCGAATCCGAAGGATTTCCGTAACGAGGTCGTAAAGTTCACGCTCCGCGCGCGGGCCAGCCACGGCGGCCGCAACCCGTCCTGGACGAGCTACGAGAAAATCCGCGAAGTGATCGAGCGCCGCATGTTCTCGCAAGTCGAGGATTTGTTGCCGGTCGTCACCTTCGGCTCGAAGAAGGACACAGACTCGGAGAAGAAGCACGAGGAGTTCGTGTCTCGCATGACAGAGCGCGGGTATACTGAGCGCCAAGTGCGGCGCCTCGTCGAGTGGTACATGCGCGTCAAGCAGGCGGGGTAGGCGATTGCCTACCTTCGCCGCGTGCGGCCGCCGCGCGTGAACAAGCGAGGGGTTGATGCACATCATTGATCGCCGCCTCAATCCAGGCGGCAAAAGTCTGGCTAACAGACAGCGCTTCATTCGCCGCGCCCGCGCGCTCGTGCGCAAGGCCGTGCGGGACGCGAGCGCGAACCGTTCGATCAAGGATGTGGGCAAGGGCGGCGAGGTCTCGATCCCCGCCGATGGCGTGCGCGAGCCGACGCTGCGGCGCTCGCACGAAGGCGGCAAGCGCGACTACCTGCTGCCGGGAAACAAGAAGTACGTCGAAGGCGATACCATTGCGCGGCCCGAAGGCGGCGGCGGCGGCTCCGGTCCAGGGCAGGATGGCGAAGGCGAAGACGAGTTTCGTTTTGCGTTGTCGGACGAGGAATATCTCGATCTCTATCTGGAAGACTTAGAGCTGCCCGACCTGGCCAAGCGGCAGGTGAAGGGCCTTGCCGCGATTCAATATCGCAAGGCCGGGTTCTCAACGTCAGGCCCGCCTTCGCGCATGTCGATCGCGCGCACGATGAACAATTCGATGTCGCGCCGCATTGCGCTGAAGCGGCCGCGGCCGGAGGAGATTGCGGCGATCGAAGCGGAAATCGCCAAGCTGCTCGATGAAGGCGGCGATGCGCACAAGATCGCTGAACTGCAGGAAAAGCTCGCGCACCAGCGCAGGCGCATGAAGATCATTCCGTACATCGATCCGCTCGATGTGCGTTATCGCCGGCTCGAAGCGCAGCCTAAGCCGATCGCGCAGGCGGTGATGTTCTGCCTCATGGATGTCTCCGGCTCGATGACCGAGCACATGAAGGATCTCGCCAAGCGCTTCTACAGCCTGCTCTATCTCTTCCTGACGCGCCGCTACAAACACGTCGATGTCGTCTTCATTCGCCACACCCATTTGGCGGAAGAGGTCGACGAGCAAACGTTCTTCTACAGCCGTGAAACCGGCGGCACGGTCGTCTCGACTGCGCTCGAAGAGATGATCAAGATCGTCCAGCTGCGCTATCCGTCGAACACCTGGAACATTTACGGCGCCCAAGCTTCGGACGGGGACAACACCTCGAGCGACAATCCGAAAGCGATCGCGCTTCTCCAGAACGACATTCTGCCGCTCTGCCAATACTACGCCTACATCGAAGTCGGCGCCGACGATGACGACGATCCGCACCACCACGGGGCGGGCGAGCAGACGACCAATCTTTGGCGCGCGTTCAGCCGTGTGCTCGGCGATGACGTGCCGATGTCGATGCGCAAGGTCAGGCACCGGCGCGATATCTACCCCGTGTTCCGCGAATTGTTCGCCAAGCGTCAGGAAGGCGCGGAAGCTCCATGACCATTCTCGCTCCCTCCAAGGATTTGCTGTTCACCGGCGCGGATTGGGATTTCGCGCTGATTCAGAAGATTCACGACACCGTGCAGGACCTCGCTGAGCGCGAGATGGGGCTCGATATCTATCCGAGCCAGATCGAAGTCATCACCAGCGAGCAGATGCTGGATGCATACGCGTCAACCGGCATGCCGCTGTTCTACAAGCACTGGTCGTTCGGCAAACACTACGCGCGCAATGAGGCGGCCTACCGCAAGGGCTATCAAGGCCTCGCCTACGAGATCATCATCAATTCCAATCCGTGCATCTGCTACATCATGGAGGAGAACTCCGCGACGATGCAGACGCTCGTGCTCGCGCACGCCGCCATGGGCCACAAT
Source organism: uncultured Caulobacteraceae bacterium (assembly GCA_964642205.1). Classification (GTDB taxonomy): domain Bacteria; phylum Pseudomonadota; class Alphaproteobacteria; order Caulobacterales; family Aquidulcibacteraceae; genus JBEVOS01. The sequence goes on along the minus strand of CAZXNY010000421.1, from coordinate 28 downwards.
CACTTCTTCAAGAACAACTACGTCTTCC
>CAZXNY010000420.1:0-2545 GCA_964642205.1 uncultured Caulobacteraceae bacterium | reverse complement strand
CGAGATAGCTTTCGCGCGCCGCCGACGCGCCGATATGCACCGCCTCATCGGCCTCGCGCACATGCTTTGCGCCCGCATCCGCATCGGCATAGACCGCGATCGCCCGCACGCCCAAACGCCGCGCCGTGCGGATGATCCGGCACGCAATCTCGCCGCGATTTGCGATCAGAACGGAACGGATCATACTGCTCTCTAGGCTTTTTATTCTGCGAGGCGCGATGCGCTCTTATTCACGCTTTGCCGCCGCCGCGCTAGCGCTTGTCATGATCGCCCCTCTTGCACTAACGGCGTGCGGCCAGAGCCGCGCGCCGGAACCCGAACCGCAGACCGCGCCCGCAAGCGGAGTCGTCGCCGCTCGCCCCGGCGAAGTCGCGCTGCTGTGCGACGCGATCAACGAACCCACCATCCTCACCGCAACCGAGCCGGACGCCACGGGCGTCTTCACCGTGCGCGAATACAACAAAGCCAACAACGGCGATCTCACACGCGAGCGCCGCGCGCGCTGGGGCGAGGAAGAAGGCGCCGCCGGCTCACGCATCCAGCCCATCAACGATGAAAACGGCGCGATGATCGCATCCGTGCGCTGGCTCAACGAAGGCATGCTGGAAGATGCGAGCGCCGCCTACACGCCCCCGCTCGTCGGCGTGCAAATCGAAGGCGGCCCCACGCTCGATTGCCGCTGGTACGCCCGCACGCGCGCCCTCGGCTTCACCGGCCAGCGCAGCTTCGTCGTCGCCGAAGACGCCGACGGCGACCTCATCTATCGCAGCTTCGATTTTTCAAACGCAGCGCGCGCGCAGCGCGTCGAGCTCGACGGCGCCCAGCGCACGACCACATTCAACGTCGAAGTCCGCGACGGCCGCGAAATGACGCGCCCCGACGTGACGCAGTTCGAATTCGACAATCAGGGGATCACCTACCGCGTCTTCACCGCCGCCAACGCCCCGCCCGCTCTCTCCGTGCTGCGCGGCGGCAACGTCGCGCAAAGCGACGCGATCACGGCGTACCAAGCGCCACAGGCCGTCGCCGAGTAGCGGACTGCGCTCGCAATTAGGGGATCGGCGCCACACCGGCTATAATCACGCCATCGTCGGCCAGAGACTAACGGCCCCGGCGCCAGAGAGACACGCTGTGCTCCCGCCTCGATGCGAACGGAGCACGATATGGTAAGCTTCATCAGTGCGCGGCCTATGCAGGCCCTTCTCATTCTCGCGCTGAGCCTCTCGCCGCTGCTCATTCTGCTCGCGGGCGATCTCACGCGTCTCGGCGTCCCGCGCTAGGTCCGCTAGTGCGTGCGACGTCGCGGACTGTCTTCGCGCATGGACTTTGCCCGCGATCATGCCTATGTATCGCGCATCGATCCTCGTCGCGTCACGCTCTGATCCTTCGCTGTCGCGCCGGTTATTTGCTGTTTCCATCGAAAATCGCCGCCTGCCGTGGAAGGTCCACGCAGGCAATTTCTATTCAGGAGACGGCAATGACTGTCGGCACCGTAAAATTCTTCAATTCGCAAAAAGGTTTTGGCTTCATCGCGCCCGATGGCGGCGGCAAGGACGTGTTCGTGCACATCTCCGCCCTTGAGCGCTCAGGTCTCGGCGGCTTGGCCGACGGTCAGAAAGTGACCTTCGATCTCGAACGTGATCGCCAAGGCCGCGACGCCGCGACCAACCTGCGCGCGGATTAACCGCGATGCGGCTGGACCAGCGCATTCCAGATCTTTCGGACAGTGAGCTCGAAAATCTGCACGCCAACGCGGTGCGCCTGGCCCAATCCGGTTCCGCTGGGCAGCGGCAACACGCTGAAGAGCTGTTGCCGTTGCTCGGCGCCGAGCTGGAGAAACGCAGATCGCTTCATGCCGAGGCGCGCGCCGCAAGCCGCCGCACAACCGTGCGCAACAAGGCCGTCTCAGGCCGCGCCACGAAAGGCCGCTCCGATGGCACGCCCAGCAAAACACATTGAACAAGCGCTCGCGGACAATGGCTGCGAAATCTTCGCGCGCGTCGTTCGCGCCTGCGGCTTCGCCGCGCGCATCGACAGCGGCGCCTATTCCGTATTCGCGCCGACCGACGTCGCGTTCGAAGCCGCGCCCGAGGCGCAGCTCCGCAGCATGCTGCGCGGCGACAAGAAAATGCACGACATCGTCGCCAATCACTTCGCGCTCGGCAAGGTCACGACGCGCCAGCTCGCCGGCAAACGCATCCGCGCCGCGATGTTCAACGGCAAATCGCTCGTGATCGACGGCAAAGACGGCCTCCACGTCGACACCGCCAACATCGTCACGCCCGACATCGCCGCCGGCGCTTCCATCATCCACACCATCGACGCCATCCTCTGGCTCCGCGAACCGGCGGTCGCGACGCGCTAACGCGCAAGACAACGACCGCGCACACTTTCCGCCTTCAGGGGGAGAGGGCTAGGGTGAGGGGGCCGAGCACAACGCTCAACACCCGCAACAACACACAACGTCCCTCATTCCGGACGCGCGTGAGCGCGATCCGGAACCCAGGGGCAAACGCAGCGGCCTCAACTCCTAGGTTCCGGGTCT
>CAZXNY010000419.1:0-2559 GCA_964642205.1 uncultured Caulobacteraceae bacterium | reverse complement strand
CGCCGCGACCATCCCAGCTTTGGCCCTTCTTGTGCGGCGCGCGGGGCTCGCCCCGGTCGCGCCGGTACGTGACCGAGAGCGCGTCCTTGTCGATCATCGCGGCCTGAATGCGCGGCCAGGGGCACATATAAGTGCACACCTGTTCGCGCATCGTGCCCGCGAGCGTGTAGGTGGTGAACGTCAGAAGGCCGACGAAGAGATAGACTTCAGCGGAGGCCGCGCCCGTGAAGATCTCCCGCATCAGCGTCGGCGCGTCGCCAAAGTAAAACACCCAAGCGCCGCCCGTGGCCGCCGCGATGAGGAGCCATAGTGCGTGCTTGGCGCTCTTCTTGCCGAGTTTCTCCGCGCTCATCGGCGCCTTGGCGAGCCGCATGCGCGCGGCGCGATCGCCTTCGATCAAGCGCTCGACGTAGATGTAGAGATCGGTCCACACCGTTTGCGGGCACGCATAGCCGCACCACACGCGCCCAAACAACGCCGACGATAAGAAGATGCCGACTGCCGCGAGGATCAACAGACTGGTGATGTAATAAACCTCCTGCGGCCACAGCTCGATGAAGAAGAAGTAGAAACGCCGGCCCGCGAAATCGACGAGCACGGCTTGGTCCGGGCCCATCGGCCCGCGATCCCAGCGAATCCACGGCGTGACGTAGTAGATCGCGAGCAGCACGATCATCGCGATCCATTTGAGCGTGCGGAAGCGGCCGTGCGCGAGCTTTGGGTAGATCGGCGTGCGCTTCTTGTAGAGCGCGCGCGCCGCTGCCGAGTTCACCGCTTCCGCGTCGATCGCGTGTGTTTCGTCCGGCGCCGAGCGCGGCAGGAGAGTGGTCTTGCCAGTCACGGCGCCGGTTGCGCCGGTGTTGTGGGCGCGGCAGCGGGCGTCGCCGCAGCAACCGGGGCCGGCGAAGGCGCAGCTTCACCACCGCCGAGGCTATAGACATAGACCGCGAGCGCGCGGATTTGCCCGTCGCCGAAACGCCGCTCCCAGGATGGCATGACGCCGCCGCGGCCGAGCTCGATTTGTTGGCGCACCTGCGCGCGCGAACCGCCGTAGAGCCAGACATCATCAGCCAGCGAAGGCGCGCCTTGCGTTCGGTCGCCGTGGCCAGTGGCGCCATGACACGCCGCGCATTGCTCCTGATAGACAAGCGCGCCGCGCGCCGCCGCCGGCTCGCTTGGCCGCTCGCGCACGCGCGCGAGCGTGGAAAGCGTCAGCACATATTCGGTTGCGTCGCCGATCTGTTGGCGCGTGAGCAATTGATCGCGGCCGTAGGCAGGCATTTGCGATTGGCGCGCATCGGGATGACCCGAGCGGATGCCGACACGCAGCGTGTGCTCGATATCATCGAGCGTGCCGCCCCAAAGCCACACGTCGTCGGCAAGGCTCGGATAGCCCGCAACGCCGGCGCCGCCAGCGCCGTGGCACGTCTGGCAATTGTCGCCGAACATCGATTCGCCCGCCGCGCGCGCGAATTCCGCGAGTTGCGGATCGCTTGCGATCTGCACGTAGGTCGCCTCCTGCAAACGCGCGAAGGAGGGCGCGCGCGCCTCGTGAAGCGCGTCGACATCGCGCGCTACGTTGGCGCGGTCGGAAAAGTTGAGCAGGCCCTGGGTATAGCCGTTCGCCAGCGGCCAAGCCGGCATCAGCACCCAATAGATCACCGCCGCGACAATCGAGGCATAGAACACGTAGAGCCACCAGCGGGGAAGCGGCGTATCGAGTTCCTTGATCCCATCCCACTCGTGCCCCGTCGTCTCGCGGCCCGTTTCGGCGTCGATCTCCCGCATGTCGTCAGCCATTGAGATCGTCCTTGGCGAGCGGCGCGCGCGCCGCGTTTTCGAATTTTGCGCGGTTGGAGGGCCAGAGCGCGTAGGCTGTCGCGATCGCGAACGCGATCACCATGAACGCAAGGCCCCATGTCTGTGCGAAATTCGTCGCGGCTTGGTAGCTCATGGCGCTATCTCCGATTGGCCGGGTCATCGGCCTGGTAGGTTGAGAAATCGACGCCGGCGCCGAGCATCTGCATGTAGGCGATCAGCGCATCCATCTCGGTCACGCGGCGCGGATCGCCATCGAAGTCGCGCACGGCCGCGCCCGGATAACGATCCTCGAAATCGAACGACATGCCGCTCGCATCGGCTTGCGCGCGGATGTCTGCGTTTGCGTTGGCGATTTGCTCATCGGTGTAGGGCACGCCTACGGTGCGATTGGCGCGCAGATGATCGCCGGCGTGGCGCGGATCGATCTCGCGGCCCGCGAGGAACGCGTAGGGCGGCATGATCGATTCCGGCACCACCGAACGCGGATCGGCGAGGTGCGCGCGGTGCCATTCATCGGAATAGCGCCCGCCGACACGCGCGAGATCAGGCCCGGTGCGCTTCGATCCCCACTGGAACGGGTGATCGTACATGCTCTCGGCTGCGAGGCTGTAATGGCCATAGCGCTCTACCTCGTCGCGCAGCGGGCGGATCATCTGGGAGAGGCAAACGTAGCAGCCCTCGCGGATGTACACTTGGCGCCCCGCCAGATCGAGCGGCGTGTAGGGCCGCACGCCTAGC
>CAZXNY010000418.1:0-2582 GCA_964642205.1 uncultured Caulobacteraceae bacterium | reverse complement strand
CGTGGACGCTGTCGTACCGCAGCAGGTGGGCGTTGGTTTCGACCGGGCCAAGGTCATTGATCGCGACGACTTCGATGTCGGTGCGGCCAGATTCCACGATGGCGCGCAGCACGTTGCGCCCGATCCGTCCGAACCCGTTGATCGCAACACGCACCGCCATTTTCACGTACTCCGGCCAGTTGAAATGAGGAGCCCGGCTTTGCCGCCGTTGGGCGGCCAAGTCCATACAGGACAGTCGCAGAGCAGGAAGCAGCTTTCGCCGCAACCGTGTGTGGCATAGCCTCGCATCGCCGCGCGTGAGTCGCGCCCATGCGCGTCGTGGAGAAGCGCCATGCCGCAAACCCGGATCACCGTTCTCGGCCGCTCGCTGGATGTGCCCTGCGCACCCGGCGATGAGCGCCGCGTGACAGACCTGGCGGCAGTGCTGGACGCGCGCTTGGCCGGTTTGGCGACCGCCGGCGATCCAGACGGCGTGAGCCGGCTCGTCACCGTGGCGCTGGCGCTTTTGGCGGAAAATCAAGCAGCTGGAGCCGCACTCGCACGCGCGCACGGCGAGATCGACCGCCTGAACGACCTCAACGTCGATCGCGTCGCCGTCAGCTGGCGCGGCGAGCGGCTGACTGCGCGGCGTTAACTTGAGAGCGCGGGCGAACGGCCCTACCTTTGGCGCGGGCGGTTCCTGCGGCGTGCGAGACGGATTTCATCCCCAGGGCCGTATCTTCTCTAACGGGAGCTGTCCCTGTCCGGGCCCTGGTCCGGACACATGGCGCCCACCTAGTGCGCTAGGGCTTAGAGGGATAAATCGCCGTTACGGCGCGCGCGGTGCCGCCCAACCGTTTTACCGGCATGGCTAGCCGGCCCGATCTTGAGGTCGAGAAGGCGGCCGCGCGCCGGCAGGCGCGGGCGCTCCGGGCCGCGATCGACGATCCGGGGGCCGCGCTCGGGCTGATCGATAACTTCCCGGTGGAGCTCGCCAAGATGGGTGGGCCAGTCGCGGGCTATTGGCCATTCGGCGGCGAGATCGATTGCCGCCCACTGATGGCGGCGCTCACCAAGGCCGGGCTCGCTGTGGCGCTGCCGCGCATGGATGCGCGCGATGCGCAGGCGCGGTTCTTAATGTGGGAGGGCGGGCCGCTGCGGCCCGATGCGTTCGGCGTGATGGCCCCGCCTGCCGACGCGCGCGAGATTTTCCCGAAGCTGATCCTCACACCGCTGCTCGCATTCGACCGCCGCGGCCAGCGGCTCGGGCAGGGCGGCGGGCATTACGATAAGACGCTCGCGCGCTTGAAGCCGCAGGGCGCCGTCGCCGTCGGCATCGCCTACGCTGCGCAAGAGATGGACGAAGTGCCGACTGGCCCGCTCGATCAGCCGATGGACTGGATCGTCACCGACAAAGAAGCGATCCGGTGCTGGGACGGCTTCCGACCTGAAGCGAAGGACGGGCTGCGCGGGCGCTAGGCGTGGCGTTTTCGGGCGTTCCGGCCTAGAAGCGCCCGCTTCTTCTTTTCCCTCTTGGGGGACACATGGCCGGCCATTCCAAATTCGCCAACATCATGCACCGCAAGGGCGGGCAGGATAAAAAGCGCGCCCAGCTCTTCACGCGCCTCGCGCGCGAGATGCAGGCGGCGGTGAGCCTTGGCGGGCCCGAGCCCGCGAACAATCCGCGCCTCTACCGCGCCATCCAGGCCGCGCGCGCGCAGAACATGCCCAAGGACAACATCCAGCGCGCGATCGACAAGGCGTCGGGCGCGGGCGGGGAGAAGTTGGAGGAAATCCGCTACGAGGGCTTTGGCCCCGGCGGCGTCGGCGTCATCATCGAAACGCTGACGGACAACCGCAACCGCACCGCGGGTGAAGTGCGCGCCGCGTTCGGCAAGAACGGCGGCAATCTCGGCGAAACCAATTCCGTCTCGTTCGGCTGGGACAAGATGGGCGAGGTTCGCTACCCGCTTGCCGTCGCCGATGAAGACACGATGCTGGAAGCCGCGATCGAGGCCGGCGCTGACGATTGCGAGGTCGAGGAGGAGGCGCATGTGGTGCTCTGCGCCACGGACGCGCTCGGCGAAGTCTCCCAGAACCTCGCCAAGAAGTTCGGCGACGCGGCGAGCGCCAAGTTCGTGTGGCGGCCCAAGATGACGACGCCGATCGAGGGTGAGGCGGCGGACTTGCTGATGAAGATGCTCACCGCGCTCGACGATCTCGACGACGTGCAGGACGTCTATTCGAACGAAGAGATGAGCGAAGCCGAGCTGGCGCGCCTCGGCGGCTAGGCGCAGAGGTGACGCCCCCGTCATCTTGACGCCGGCCCGCGGGCGGGCGGACAGTGCGTCTAAGAAGCGGGTTCGACCTGCCCGCCGGAGGACGCCTATGGACGACGGATCGCTGCTCAATCTGCAAAAGGCCGCGCGCGAGCACGCCTATTCGATCCCGCTCGACCAGATCAACGTCGCCGACGGGATGCTGTTCAAGAACGACACGCACTGGCCGTAGTTCGAGCGGCTCCGGAAAGAAGCGCCCGTGCATCTCCAGAAAGAGCACGAGTTCGGGCCGTATTGGTCGATCACCAAGTACAATGACATCAT
>CAZXNY010000417.1:0-2603 GCA_964642205.1 uncultured Caulobacteraceae bacterium | reverse complement strand
CTGAAGGCGGGCTGCAATCCGTGCCGCGGCTCTCCTTCCCAGGCGGCGCGCTGATTGGATGTTCGGCCGGCTTCGTGAACGTGCCGCGCATCAAGGGCAGCCACAACGCGATCTTGTCCGGCATGCTCGCGGCGGAAGCGGCGGCCGAGGCGATCGGCGCGGGCCGCCAGCGCGATTTGCTCGACAGCTACGACGCCGCGTACCGCCAGAGCCCGATCTACAAGGATCTCAACAAGGTCCGGAACGCCAAGCCCTTCCTCTCGCGCTACGGCACGATCTTCGGGATGGGCTTTGCCGCGCTCGATATGTGGACGACGACGCTGCTCGGCGGCTTCTCGTTCTTCGGCACGCTGAAGCACAAGAAGACGGACGCGGCCTCAACCGAACCGGCCGCGAAACATAAGCCGATCGCTTACCCAAGACCCGACGGCGTCCTCAGCTTCGACAAGCTTTCGTCCGTGTTCCTCTCGAACACGAACCATGAAGAGGATCAGCCCGCGCACCTGACGCTTCGCGACCCGAGCGTGCCGATCAACGTGAATTTGCCCCTCTACGCCGAACCTGCGCAGCGTTATTGCCCCGCTGGCGTGTATGAGGTCCTGTACGATGAGCAGGGGAACAATCCCCGCTTCCAAATTAACGCCCAGAATTGCGTTCACTGCAAAACGTGCGACATCAAAGATCCGAGCCAGAACATCGTTTGGGTGACCCCGGAGGGCGGCGGAGGGCCGAACTACCCCAGCATGTGACGGTCTCGCGGAAAGGGACGATTCGAATGCGTGTGCTGGCAGGTCTTGTTATCGTTGCGGCGCTCGCCGCGCCTGCCGCCGCTGAGATCATCCGGATCGCCAATTCGCAGCCCGTGGTCGCGACTGCGCCGGCGCGCGCGGCGGCCAACCGCACGTACGATCAGCCGATGGACGCGCTCGTCGCGGCCGACCTCGATTATCTGGTGACCGACGCGCGCCGCGCCTTCACGGGCGGCGACCGCAGCCTCGCGCGCGGCATGCTGGTGTTCCTCGATGACATGGCCGCGAACCGGCCGCGCCAGGCGCGCCAAACGCTGACGCAAATCAACGAAGCCGCGGGCGATGATGAGGCGGGCGATTATTTCGAGCCGTTCCTGCTCGTCGCCGAAGGTCAGCTGAACCGCGCGATCGAGCGCGCGGATGCGTCGGAAGATTCGCTGCCCGCGCCGCTGCCGGCAGTGATGCGCGCGCTGATCTACGAATCCGCCGGGCGGCTCAACGATGCGGCGCGCACCTACACGCAGATCATCGCGGGCCTGGACACGTCCCCGCTGCCGGACGGCGAACCCGACAGCATGGAAGAGCTGCAGCGCGTGCTCTCCGCCAACCGCAACACGCACACGCTCTATCGCGCAGCGTTGGTGCAGCATCGCTTGCGCAATCGCGCCGAGGCCGAGCGGCTCTACAATCTCGTGAAAGTGTTCGCGCCGCATTCGCCGGATGTGGAAGCAAACCTCGCGCGGCTCGCGCGCAACCAGGCGCCGTTCGAACCCGCGCTCGATGCGCGGCGCGGGCTCGGGCGCTGGCTGACGTTCCTCTCCGATTATCTCGGCCAAACCGATGGCATCGCGGCGGTGCTGACGGCGGAAGGGCCGATCACCGGCATCGCTTCGCCGTCGTCCGCGATGTTCCTGCAATTTGCGCTCGCGCTCGATCCGTCGGCGGATGATTGGCGCCTCGTTGCGGCAGGCCAAGTGATGGCGGCCGATGGCTATGACGGCGCCGAGCGCTTGATCGCGCCGATCCGTGCGGATTCGCCGTACGGCGCGGAAGCTGAACTGACGCGCGCGGCGATCCTGCTGCATCGGCAGGAAGATCAGGCCGCCGCTGCAGCAGCGACGCGCGCCCAAGCGCTCGATCCGAACCGCTGGTCTGTGCTGGCGAGCGTTGGCGACGTCTTCCGCTCCGCCAACCGCCCGGCGGAAGCGACCGCTGCGTTCGATCGCGCGCTGACGCTGGCGAGCGAAACCAAGGATCGCGCCAGCATTTTGCGCTACCGCGCCTACGCGCACCGCTTCGCGGGCGATGTGCCAGCCGCCGTGCGCGACGCACGCGCCGCGCTCGAACTCGACCGCACCGACGACACGCGGCTCATGTTCGTCTCGATCCTGATGGACGATCCGGCGGCGTGGACCGATGCGATCAGCGAAGCGCGTGTGCTGTTTGCAGAGCGCCCCGACTCCGTGACGCGCCTCAACACGCTTGGATATGCGTTGATCCAGAAGCCGGAAGGCTTGGAGGAGGGCTATCGCCTGCTGTGGCGCGGTTTCCTGCTCGGCGAGCGCGACTACGCAGTGATCGATAGCCTTGGCTGGGCCTACTATCTGCATGGCGCATTCGACCAGGCGCGCGCGCTGATCGAGCGCGCCAACGAACTCACCGGCAACGATGAGAACGCCGAAATTCTCGATCACCTCGGCGACGTCTATTGGCGGCTCAACCGGCAGGACGATGCACGCACGCATTGGCGTGAAGCGCTTGCCGCGCGCCCGGACGCGATCCGCCGCCGTGCGCTCGATGCAAAGCTCGTGAATGGCCTCACCGACCCTGCGCCGCGCGCGCGCGCGCTGCCGC
>CAZXNY010000416.1:0-2615 GCA_964642205.1 uncultured Caulobacteraceae bacterium | reverse complement strand
AATTGAAGCTCGCCATGCTGTTCATCAGCCACGACCTCGCGGTGGTGCGCCACGTGAGCGACAACGTGCTCGTGCTTTATCTCGGGCGCGCGGTTGAGTACGGGCCGAGCGAGACGATCCTCCGGGATCCCCGGCATCCTTACACGCGCGCGCTGCTCGCGGCGGCGCCGACGCCTGATCCTGTCGCGGCGCGCAACAAGCCGCGCGTGCGTCTGGTCGGCGATTTGCCGAGCCCACTCGATACGCGCGCGCCGCTCAGGTTCCTGAAGTCGAAATTGATCGACGATCCGGACGCGCAGCAATACGAGCCGAAATGGATCGAGGTCTCGCCCGGGCATTTCGTGGCGGAACACGATCCCGAGGCCGGCGCGGCGGCGGCTTAGCTTTTTCTCCCTCTCCCCTTGTGGGAGAGGGAGAGCCGCACAACCGATCAGCGCGCGAAACATGGGTGAGGGGTGTGAGCACGCCCTTGTGATGTTGCGCTTGCACCCCTCATCCGTCTCGCCGCTGCGCGCCGAGCCACCTCTCCCACAAGGGGAGAAGGAGCGGCGTTCGTCGCGATGTACTGGCGCGCGTTGCGATGACCGCTTAGCAATCGGCGCAAAGGAGTTTCCATGCGCCTCGCACTCGCCGCCGCATTTTTGCTGATCACGTCGCTGCCGGCTGCGGCGCAGCCACGCGCGCCGGCCGCGCCGCAGCGTGTCGAGCGTGGCGCGCTGCTTCTGGAAAACGTGCCGGAGACGCCGCCGGAGGTGGCCGAGCGGCTGCAGCAATACGTCAACACGCGCGGCGCGACGTTTCTCGATTGGCTGCCGGACGGCGCGATGCTGATCGGCACGCGTTTTGGCGACACTGTTCAGGCGCACCGGGTGGCGGCGCCGCTGCGCGATCGCACGCAGCTTACGTTCTACGCCGAGCCGATCGCGAGCGCCGAGACGCTCGAAGGCGCGAGCCGCGACGATTTCTACTTCACGCGCGGCACGGGCGGCGACGAGCAATATCAGATCTTCCTCTACAGCGGCGCGACGGGGCGCGCGATCCGCTACACCGAGCCGAACACGCGCAACGAAAGCTTGGTGCAAACGCGCGATGGATCGCGCATCGCGTGGGCGCTCGCGCCACGCGACAGCAGCGACTACGATATTTACATCGCCAATCGCGGCGATCCGACGACGCGCCGTAAGCTCATCGATGGCGAAGGCGCGCTCAATCCCGTGGCGTTTTCGCCGAGCGGGACGCGCCTTCTGCTCGCGCGCTATGTGTCGATCGCGGAGACGCGGCTCTTCATCTACGACATGGAGAATGAGGGGCTGACGCCGGTCGCGGCCGATGTGCGCGCGGCGTATGGCTCGGGCGCGTTCATCGACGATCACACGATCCTCGTCACGTCGGACGAGGGGAGCCAGTTTCTGCGGCCCGTGCGCATCGATTTGCCGACGGGCGTGCGCACGCCCGTTGGGCCCGCGCACAATTGGGACGTCGAGGAGATCGAGCTTTCGCGCGATGGGCGCACGCTGGCTTATGTCGTCAACGAAGCGGGCGCGGCGACGCTGCATTTGTACGATCTGCAGCGCGGGCGCGTGATCGCGGCGCCGGAGCTGCCGCCGGGTCTCGTGTTCTCGCTCGCATTTGACGATGCCGGGCAGAACCTTGGGTTCACGCTGAACAGCGCGGCATCGCCTTCGGATGCGTATTCGTACGATCTGCGGCGGCGGCGGCTGACGCGCTGGACCGAGAGCGAAGTTGGCGGGCTCGACCGCACGCGCTTTGTGACGCCCGAGCTTGTCGAATGGCGCAGCTTCGATGGGCGGATGATCAGCGGCTTTCTCTATCGCCCAACGACGCCGGGGCCGCATCCGGTGATCATCGATATTCACGGCGGACCGGAGAGCCAATACCGGCCGGCGTTCAACTCGCGCATCCAATATTGGGTGAACGAGCTGGGGGTTGCGGTGATTGCGCCGAACGTGCGCGGGTCTTCGGGCTATGGGCGTGATTTCCTGGCGCTCGATAACGCGGAGAAGCGCGAGGATTCGGTGCGCGATATCGGCGCGCTGCTGGATTGGATCGCTGCGGACGCAAATCTCGATGAGAGCCGCGTGGTTGCTTATGGCGGCAGCTATGGCGGCTACATGGTTCTGGCGGCGATGACGCATTACAACGACCGCTTCGCCGCGGCCGTCGATATCGTCGGCATCTCGAACTGGGTGTCGTTCCTGGAAAACACCAGCGCGTACCGGCGTGATCTGCGGCGCGCGGAGTATGGCGACGAGCGCGTGCCGGAGATGCGCGCGGCGCTGGTGCGCATGAGCCCGCTCACGAACATCTCGCGCATCACCAAGCCGATCTTCGTGATCCACGGCGCGAACGATCCGCGCGTGCCGCTCAGCGAAGCCGAACAAGTGCTGGCTGCGGTGCGCCGGAACGGCGGCGAGACGTGGACGATGATCGCGCGCAACGAAGGCCACGGCTTTGCGCGGCGCGAGAACCAGGAAGCGCAGCGCGCGGCGGAGACGTTGTTCTTCCGGCGCGTGTTGCGGCTGCCCTAGCGAATGAAGCTGCTCCCCCGTTTACGGGGGAGCTGTCACGCGCAGCGACGGAGGGGCGAGCCGCAG
>CAZXNY010000415.1:0-2621 GCA_964642205.1 uncultured Caulobacteraceae bacterium | reverse complement strand
CGTCGCCAATCCAACAAGCGCAAGCGCCATCAACGGCGCGAACACGAAACGGCGCATGAGCATCCCCCGCCGCGTTCATCGGCGCCCGCTCGCGCCGGAGGCGAAACATTACGCCGCGAAACGCGCCCTGCGCAATCTCAAGCTTTCGAGTCTGTGCGCGGCTGGAAATGCGCGCCAAAGCCTGCCATGCCACGCGTGAGCCGCGAGCAAACGCGAGGAGGCCAACGTGCTCAAAGAGTTCAGAGAATTCGCCCTCAAGGGCAACGTCGTCGACCTCGCCGTCGGCGTCATCATCGGCGCCGCATTCGGCACCATCGTTTCCTCGCTCGTCGATGACATGATCATGCCGCTGATCGGTGCGATCACGGGCGGCCTCGATTTTTCCAACTACTTCGTCCCACTGTCCGACGCCGTCACCGCAACGTCGCTGGAAGCAGCGCGCGCGCAAGGCGCGGTGTTCGCATACGGCAAGTTCATCACGGCCGTGCTGAAATTCCTGATCATCGCCTGGGTGCTGTTCCTGGTGATCAAGGGCGTCAATCAGCTGAAGCGCAAACAAGAAGCAGCGCCCCCGGCGGTTGCGGAAACGCCGGCGGACGTGAAGCTGCTCACCGAAATCCGCGACCTTCTGAAGAAGTAGCTTGCGCGTCGTCCTCGCCGATCAGGGCGTGGCGTTCGATGGCGCAACGCCAGCCGAACGCCCGCTCGGCGGCGCGGAGAGCGCGTTCGTCGCGCTCGCCGAAGCGATCGCCGCTGAAGGCGCGGAGGTGCATGCGTTTTCGCGCGGCGCCCGCGCGATGCAGCGAAACGGCGTGACCTGGGCCGCACATGATGCGCTCTTTCCCGCCTGCGATCTCTACATCGCGAACCGCGATCCCAAGCTGCTCGGCCGCGCCAAAGCAAAGCGCACGGTGTTCTGGCTGCACAATCCGGCGCAGTTTCTCGCCAAGCCCCGCTACCTCTTCCCGATGATCGCGGCGCGTCCCGCGCTCGTGTTCGCCGGCCCCTCGCATCGCGGCACGGCGCCGCGCTGGCTGTTCGGTTTCGCGCAGCATAAAATTCCGCTCGGCGTCGAAGCGCCGTTCCTCACCACGCCGCGCGCGCCCGGCATCCCGCCGCCACGCGCGCTCTTCACGTCAAATCCGCTGCGCGGCCTTGAACCGCTCGCGAAGCTCTGGGGCGAGCGTATCCATCCGCGCGCGCCAAACGCGGAGCTGCACGTCTTCTCCGGCCCGCAAGTGTACGACGTCGCGCGCGATGAGCCCGAGCGCGCCGCACGCATGCGCGCCGTGCTCGAGGAAGCCGAGAAGCAACCAGGCGTCGTGCTGCGCACGCCCGTGACCAAGACCGAACTCGCCGCCGAACTCGCGCAGGCGCGCGCGCAGCTCTATCTAGGCAACCCGGGCGAAACCTTTTGCCTTGCGATCGCCGAAGCGCAGGCGATGGGCGTGCCCGCGATCGTGCGCCCGGTCGGCTCCGTCGGCGAGCGCGTCGATCACGGGCGCACCGGCATCGTCGCGCAAAGCGAGGACGCGTTCGTCGAGGGCGCGGTCACCGCGCTCACGGATGACGCGCAATGGTCCGCCTGGTCCGCCGCCGCCCTCGCCAAGCGCCCCGGCATGGGCTGGGATCGTGCGGCCAAGGCGTTTCTCGCACTCGGCCCAAAGGCCGCCTAAGTAACCGCAATGGCCGACGTCAAAATCTGCGGGCTGACCGATCCTCAAAGCGTCCGCGCGACGCTGGATGGCGGCGCGCGCTTCATCGGCTTCATGTTCTTCGCCAAGAGCCCGCGCAACGTCACGCTCGATCAAGCCGCCGCCCTCGCCGGCCCCGCGCGCGGCCGCGCCGAGATCGTCGCTGTGACAGTCGATGCGACCGACGACGCCCTGGCCGCCATCCAGACGGCGCTCAAGCCCGACTACATCCAGGCCCACGGCGCCGAGACACCCGCGCGGATCGCCGCCATGCGCCGCTTCGCGCCCAAGGGCGTCATCAAGGCCTTCGGGATCGCCACGGCCGAGGATCTGGCCGCCACCGCCCAGTTCCAGGAGGCGGACTACCTCCTTCTCGACGCCAAGGCCCCTGCTGGGGCCGAGCGGCCGGGCGGAAACGGGGCGGCGTTCGACTGGACCATCCTCCAGGGCCGCCGGCTCCCCCGCCCCTGGATGCTTTCCGGTGGCCTGACACCGCAAAACGCCGCCGAGGCCATCGCCCTCTCCGGGGCAGCCCTGGTGGACGTGTCCTCTGGCGTGGAGGCCCGGCCCGGCGTAAAGGATCCCGAGCGGATCGCCGCCTTCCTTGCGGCGGCCGGCGCCCGTCCCGCACGCTAAACCGAAGCAGAACAGCCCCAGCCGAGAGCATGGACGCGCGACGAAACTGGCCAGACCTACCCGACGCTGACGGGCGCTTTGGTGCCTATGGCGGCCGGTACGTGGCAGAAACCCTGATGCCGCTGGTGCTGGACCTCGAGCGCGCCTACCGCGAGGCCCTCAAGGACCCGGCCTATCTCGCGCAGATGGACGATTTCCTCGCCCATTACGTTGGCCGCCCCTCGCCGCTCTATTTTGCCGAGCGCATGACCGCGCACTTTGGCGGCGCGAAAATCTACTTCAAGCGTGACG
>CAZXNY010000414.1:0-2629 GCA_964642205.1 uncultured Caulobacteraceae bacterium | reverse complement strand
ATCGTCGGCGAAGCGGGCGGGAGCGATGTGAGCTTTGTCCGCAAGGGCGGGGCGTTCGAAAAGGTCGCGCTCGCCGAGCTGCGCGCCCTCCACGAAGGCTGGCTACCGGCCTATATGGGCAGATAACCTCGGCAGGATAGGCGCTTGATGGCCAAGTACGATTACGACCTCTTCGTCATCGGCGCTGGCTCAGGCGGGGTGCGGGCGGCGCGGCTCGCGGGCATGTCCGGCGCGCGCGTGGCGATCGCGGAGGAATACCGGATCGGCGGCACGTGCGTGATCCGTGGCTGCATCCCGAAGAAGTATCTCGTCTACGCCTCGGAATATTCGCAGGACTTCAAGGACGCGAAGGGCTTTGGCTGGACTGTCGAGTGGGCCTCGTTCGACTGGGGCGCGCTGCGGGACAATGTGCAGGCGGAGGTCTCCCGGCTTTCGTCGATCTACGAAGCGAACATGAAGAAGGCGAGTGTCGCGATCTTCGAAGACCGCGCCATCATTGTCGATCCGCACACGGTGCAGCTCTCGCGGCAGACCAAGCCGATCACGGCGGAAAAAATTCTCGTCGCAACAGGCGGGCGCGCCTCGCGGCCGATGAGCCTCAAGGGCGAAGAGCTCGGCATCACGTCGGCCGAAGCGTTTCTGCTGAAGGAGCTGCCGGCAAGCATCATCATCGCGGGCGGCGGGTACATCGCGCTCGAGTTCGCGACGATTTTCTCCGGTCTCGGCGTCGACACGACGCTGCTCTATCGCGGTGACAAAATTCTGCGCGGTTTCGATGAGGACGTGCGCGATCACGTGCAGCACGACATGGAGCGCACGGGCGTCCGCGTCATCACCGGCGCGACGTTCACCGAGATCGCGCAGGCGGGCGACGCAAAGCTCGCAACCTTGTCGAACGGCGTGCGCATCGAAGCCGATCAGGTGATGTATGCGATTGGGCGCGAGCCGAACACCGAGGGCCTGGGGCTCATGGAGAACGGCGTTGAGCTGACGAGCGCCGGCGCCGTCGCGGTCGATAAATTCTCGCGCACCAATGTGCCCTCGATCTATGCGCTCGGGGATGTGACGAACCGCGTGAACCTCACGCCGGTAGCGATTCGCGAAGCAGTGGCGTTTGCGGAAACCGAGTTCTATGGGCGCGAAACGCATTTCGATCATGCCGACATTCCGACAGCCGTGTTCTGCCGCCCGCACGTTGGGTGCATCGGGTTCACCGAAGCGCAGGCGCGCGAGAAGTGTGGCGAGATCGACGTCTATAAGACGAGCTTCCGGCCGATGAAAAACATTATCGCCGGCAATGACGAGCGCACGCTGATGAAGATGATCGTGCGCACAAGCGATCAGCGCGTGCTGGGCGTGCATATCGCTGGGCCGGAAGGGCCAGAGCTCGCGCAACTCGCCGCGATCGCGGTGAAGGCCGGGCTCACCAAGCAGCAATGGGACGCGACCTGCGCGCTCCATCCCACGGCGGCGGAAGAATTGGTGCTGATGCGCGAGAAGGCGCCCTCCCCGTAGAGGAGGGCGCCAAGGTTCGCACTTGAGAGAGATGCCCGCGCTTAGCTCCGGCGGCGCGGCCCGCCGTCCAGGCCGTAACCGTCGCGGTCACGGAGTTCGTCGCGCTGATCGCGCTGGTAGCGTTCGCCATCGCCGCGCCAGCCGTCGTTGCGCCAATCATCCCGGCGCCAGCCTTGGAAATCGGCGCGCACCATCGGCGCGTGCGGCGCGAAGATGCGGTCGATCGGGCGCGGGCTGTGGCCGCGATAGACGTTGACCATGCAGCCGCGGCGGTTGCAGCGATCGGAATATTCGTAGGTGAAGCCTGGTCGGAAATAGTAGGGCGCGCCGGTCAGCACATGAAACAGGCGGTCGTCGCGCTGCAGGGAAACCGCGCCGCGATGCGTGACCAGCGTAAGCGACGGGCGCCACCGGCGCGGGCCATCGCCTCGGAAGTCGCGGCCGCCATCGCGCCCATAATCACGGCCGTAGTCGCGCCCATAGTCGCGGCTGTATTCGCCGGGGCCGTGGCGGCCGGGCGGATCGGCGCTGGCCGGCGCGGCGGCGAAAAGGGCGGCGCCGAGGGCGGCGGCCGAAAGAAGGGCCTTGAGTTTCATTGTACTAGCTCCCGTGTCCGTCCTCTCGGGAGCGTTTGTGCCAAGATGCGTCTGAACCGTGTCTGAGGGCGCCGCTTGGGTTAAATTGAGATTCGTCCGGTAACGGCCTTTCGGCCTGAAATTTACCAAAAACTCACCATCTCATCGCAACCGTCCGCCTCTTGGCAGAAGCGCATTTGGGGGAAGAATCCATGCCCGCGCGGCTCGTCTCGGTGATCAACATGAAAGGCGGCGTCGGCAAATCGACGACGTCCGTCTCGCTTGCGGAAACGCTCGCCTACCACCAGCGCCGCCGCGTGCTGCTGATCGACCTCGATCCGCAGACCAATGCGTCGATCATGGCCGCGGGCCCGGAGAAGTGGAACGATCTCCGGGAGCGTGAGCGCACGCTCGACTTCTACTTCGAAGCTTACGTGGCGCAGGAAAAGCCAAAGCCCTTCAAGTCGCTGATCGAGCCGAAGGTGACGGACCTCAAGGGCTCGCTCGATGTCGCGCTTGTGGCGGCCGCGCCCGAGTTT
>CAZXNY010000413.1:1457-2645 GCA_964642205.1 uncultured Caulobacteraceae bacterium | reverse complement strand
AGATAAACGCACGCCGCATCCGCAACCGCAGGATTGCGAGATTGCGTTTCACATCCTCGATGAATGCGCCGGCTTCAACGACGCCGCGCCGCTCGTCGCGCGCGCTTGTGACTGGCTGAAAACCGTCACGACGCAAGACGGCGGCGTTCCGTACACGCTCGCGACCGTCGATGCGTTTCCCCATACGCCGTGGTGGGGCTCGGAAGGGCGCCCGCCGGTCGCGAACATCAACCCGACGGCGGCAATCGTCGGTCTGCTCGACAAGCATGGGGTGAAACACGCCTGGATCGAGCCAGCCGCGGAGTTCTGTTGGCGCGACATCGAAGGGCGCGAGATCGCCGAATATCACGACGTGATGCCGGCGCTCGAATTTCTCGCGCACGCCTATGATCGCCCGCGTGCGGAACGCCAGATTTCGCGCATCGCCGAGCGCATCGGCCAGCCCGGCGCCGTCGAGTTCGATGCGAATGCGAAGGGCTATGTGAAGAAACCACTCGATTGGGCGCCCGCGCCAGACGCGCCCTTGCGCAAACTCTTCAGCGACGATGTGCTGCGCACGCACCTGGATGCGCTCGCCGCGCAACAACAGGACGATGGGGGCTGGCCGATCTCCTGGGAGAGCACCGGCCCGGGTGCGACGTTGGAGTGGCGCGGCATGGCCACGATCGGCGCGCTCAAGACGCTCCGGGCGTACGGCGCGCTTTAGCCGCCCTTGACGGGCGGCGCGGCCTGGCGCCTTCGTGCGCGCAATCCGATGAGCCAATCCCAACCCATCGCGCCGCGCGACGCGGCAGCGCTCGTGCTGATTGCGGTCATTTGGGCCGTGAATACGGTGCTGACCAAATACGCGCTCGTGCACCTGCCGCCGTTCCTGGCGTCGAGCATTCGCTTTGCGCTGACGGCCGTCGTGCTCGTCACGTTCATGCCCCCCAAGCAGGGCGCGCTGCCGTGGCTGGCGATGATCGGGCTCCTGACGGCGCTCCATTTCGGCATCCAGTCCGTGGGCCTGTGGCTCGCGCACGATCTCGCGCCGATGGTCATCGCGATGCAGCTTTGGATCCCTGCGTCCGCAATCATGGCGTCGGTTTTCTTGGGCGAGCGCATGGGCGCACGGCGCATGGCCGGCGTCGCCATCTCGTTTCTCGGCATCGTCGTGCTCGCCGCCGAACCGACCCTGGCGCCGCAGCT
>CAZXNY010000413.1:0-1357 GCA_964642205.1 uncultured Caulobacteraceae bacterium | reverse complement strand
TGACGCCCGTGCTCGCGGTGGCGTTCGGCGTAATGTTCCTGGGCGATCCGATCACGGCGCAGTTCCTCGCCGGATGCGCGATCACGCTCGCGGGGGTTTTCGTCACCGCGCTCGCGGAACGTCAGCTCAGCCGGCCGGCGGAATAACCGCGCACGCCACGCGAATGCCCGCGCCGCCGATGGGCTGCGAGGTGTGATCGTCCGGCCCCGCATGGATCACCAGCGCCGTACCGTCTTGGTCGGCGAGGTTGGTGCTGCCGCGCCGCTGATGGAGCGTTGCTTCGGTGACGTAGAGTTCGACCGCCGCGCCATGTTGCGGGCCGGGGATCAGAATGTTCGGCAGATCGCCGAATTCAGGACCGCCCGGATTGAGCAGGCCGTGCTGTTGGCGTCCGCCGTGACCGACGTGTCCGCCCGACGAAACAAAGCCTTCGGACGAACAATCGCCCAGCTCGTGCAGGTGCAGGCCATGCCAGCCTGGCGTCAGCGCGCCTGGCAGCGTGTTGATCCGCATCAGCACACCCTGCGGCCCCTCCGCGAGCGTCAAGAGTCCGACGGCGACGCCGCCCGGTCCGTTGATTTGCGCGTGCACGACGCGGTCGCTTGTGGGCGCCGCGAGCGCGGGCGTCGGCGTCGGCGCAGTGGCGCAGGCGGCGAGCGAAAATAGGCTGCAAAGAAGGGCGGCGGATCGAAGCATTTGGAGGGTCCGGCGTTTGCGGGTTGGGAGGGGGGATGCTAGGGTCGCGTCAGACTCGACGTCACCTTTTTTCTCCACAAATTCAAGCCACAAAACAGTGTCTGATCCCTCTGATTCTGAACCCGAATCCGGGGCTGCGCCAAAAGGCGTGGCGCTTATCTCGGTCGAAGACGAACTCAAGAAGTCTTACCTCGATTACGCGATGAGCGTGATCGTCTCGCGCGCCCTGCCGGACGTGCGCGACGGCCTCAAACCCGTCCACCGCCGCATCATTTTCGCGATGGATGAAGCCGGAAACACGCACGACAAAGGCTATCGCAAGAGCGCCAACACGGTTGGCGAGGTGATGGGCCGCTATCACCCGCACGGCGATCTCGCGATCTACATGTCGCTCGTGCGGATGGCGCAAGACTTCGCGATGAGCCTGCCGCTCATAGACGGGCAGGGCAATTTCGGCTCGATCGACGGCGATATGCCGGCGGCGATGCGCTACACCGAAAGCCGGCTGAACAAGGCCGCTCGCGCGCTGCTCGATGACATCGACGAAGACACAGTCGACTTCGTCGACAACTACGACGGCTCGCGCAAGGAGCCTTCCGCGCTCCCGGCGAAGTATCCGAACCTGCTCGTCAACGGCGCTGGTGGCATCGCTGTAGGCATG
>CAZXNY010000412.1:0-2673 GCA_964642205.1 uncultured Caulobacteraceae bacterium | reverse complement strand
GTGACGTTCTCGCCCGCATCGCGGCGCTTGGCGGCGTCGAGCACCATGCACTTGGCGGCGTAAGATTCGGTGCGGCTGTCGGCGAGTTGCGCCTGGATCATCTGGAAGCTGGCGATCGGCTGGCCGAATTGCTTGCGCTCGGCGGCGTATTTCACGCAGTCCTCGATCAAACGTTCCGCAACGCCGACGCACATGCCCGAAATGTGCAGCCGCCCGCGATCGAGCACCTGCATCGCCACTTTGAAGCCTTCGCCTTCGCGCCCGAGCCGGTTCTCCGCCGGCACTTTCACGTCGTCGAAGTTCACGTCGCAGATATGCGCGCCTTGCTGGCCCATCTTCTTTTCTGGCTTGCCGACAGTGAGCCCCGGCAGATCGCGCGGCACCAGGAACGCGGAAACGCCGCCGCCGCCCTTCACGTCCGGATTGGTGCGCGCCATCACCGTGAAGAGGTGCGCCTTGTTGGCGTTGGTGATGTAGCGCTTGCCGCCCTTCATCACGTAGTGATCGCCGCTCGCCAGCGCCTGCGTGCGCACGCTCGCGCTATCTGAACCCGCTTCCGGCTCCGTCAACGCGAACGAGGTGATGATCTCGCCGGACGCGATGCCGGGCAGGTATTTCTGCTTCTGTGCCTCGGTGCCGAACATCACGAGCCCTTGGCTGCCGATGCCGACATTGGTGCCGAACGTGGAGCGGAACGCGGGCGAGCAGCGCCCCAGCTCGAACGCGACGCGGACCTCATCCTCCATCGAGAGCCCGAGGCCGCCATACTCTTCCGGGATCGAGAGCCCGAAGAGGCCAAGCTCGCGCATCTCACGGACGATCTCGTCCGGCACGGCGTCATTCTCGGCCACCTGGGCTTCGAGCGGCCGCAGGCGCTCGTCCACAAAGCGGCGCACGCCATCGATCAATTGGTCGCGGGTCTCGGCGTCCATGAGCGTTCCTCTAATCTGGTTGGCCGCACTCTAATCCGCCGCCGCGCCCCCCGCGCAAGCCCGCCGGGCCCCTTGGGCTTGCCTTTCCGTGGCGGCCCGCGTTCAAGAGCGGCCGTCTTAGAGGAGCGGACATGGCCGAAGGCGCCGGACAGAACGAAATCTACGGCTCATCGGTGGAGCTGAAGGAAGGCCCGTTCGCGGGCTGGCGCACCTGGTACGGGCAGGGCGGGGACCCGTTCGAAACCCATATCGGCCCGCTCTGCTACAAGGTGCAGCCGGACGGGAAGGTGATCTGCGCCTTCGACCCGACGCGCGAGCACACCAATGGCGGCGGGAACCTCCACGGCGGCGCGCTGATGAGCTTCGCGGATTTTTCGCTGTTCTGCATCGCGCACAACGAGCTGACCGGCGCTTCCTCCGTGACGCTGACGCTCAACAGCGAGTTCATCGCCGCCGGCAAGCTCGGCTCGCGCGTGTTCGCCGAGGGCGAAGTGCTGCGGCAGACGCGCTCGCTCATCTTCATCCGCGGGCTGTTGAAGCAGGATGGCAAGCCGATCTTCTCGTTCTCGGGAACTCTGAAGAAGCTCGGCAAGTAGGCGCCAGAGCGCACAAGTCTAAGCGCCTGGAATTGTGACACTTTGCGTTCGCGTGAAAATGGCGCAAGACGTATCCCCGCATGCGGGGAACGGCAGAAGCCTTCGATCTCCGCGCGGCGTTACAGGCTGAACTCGCCGCCGCGCAGGATGCGCTCGCGCTGAGCGACACCGCCCAGGCGGTGCACCGTTGCCGCGTCGCGGTAAAGCGCGCCCGCGCTCTGGCGCGCGTCGGCGCAGTCGGCGCGCCTGGCCTAGCCGGACTTTTCAACGATGCCGCGCGCGCGCTGATGGCCGATCTTTCGGCCGCGCGCGATCTCGCGGCGCTCCGCGATTGCACCAAGGCCGAAGCGCGCAAGGCGAGCCCGCACGCGGCCGCCGCACTGGAACGCACGGCGAAATCGCTTGCGCACTTGCACGCCAACGCGCCGTTGCCCGATGGCGAAGCGGTGGCCGCGCAGCTGCGCGATCTCGTGGCGCTCGCGAATGTGTGGCCCGAGCCTTCGCCCTCGCAGCTAAAGCGCGGCGTCAAACGCGTCGTCAAACGCGCGCGCAAAGCTTTCAAGCGCGCGCGCGGGTCTGAGAAGGCCGTGCGCCGCCATCGCTGGCGCAAGCGCGAGAAGGACCGGCTCTACGCCGCGCAACTCACGGGGGAGGCGTGGCCCGCGAAGGTCAAACGCCGCCGTGGCCGCGCGCAGAACCTCACGCACGCGCTGGGCGGCGAGCGCGACCTCCTGTTGCTGATCGCCCGCTTGCAGGCGGAACCGCATCTCGCCGGCGGCGGCAAAGCGGCGGCGTCCGCGATTGGGGCGCTGAGCGCCGTGCAAAAACGCCGCGCAAAAAAGGCCGAGCGGCTGGGCGCCAAGCTCCATCGCCGCGGCGCTTAGCGCGAAAGCACAGCTTGAGCCGCGCGCGCTTCTGCGCGAACGGAGGCGCATGAACAAGATCTTCACTCGCTTCGCCAACGCCACCGCCAAATGGGTCGGCCGCCCGTATACTTTCATGTTGTGCATCGGCATCGTGCTGGCCTGGGCGCTCAGTGGGCCGGTGTTCAAATATTCGGACACCTGGCAACTCGTCATCAACACCGGAACCACGATCGTGACGTTCCTGATGGTGTTCCTGATTCAGATTACACAGAACCGCGA
>CAZXNY010000411.1:0-2685 GCA_964642205.1 uncultured Caulobacteraceae bacterium | reverse complement strand
ACTTCATGGTCGCCGAACATCAGGAGAAGATGCGCGACGAAGCTGACGCGCCGCTGGCCCCACAATCCTACGTGGTCACGAAACTGGGCGAGATCTGGCGCCTTGGCGAACACAAGCTCGTGTGCGGGGATGCGCGCGACCACAAGACCTATGTGTCCTTGATGACAGACGAAGTCGCCGAGCTTGTCTTCACCGATCCCCCTTACAATGTCCCAATCGACGGGTTTGTGGGCGGCAAGGGCAAGATCAAACATCGCGAATTCGCGGTGGCTTCCGGCGAAATGAGCTCAGCGCAGTTCATTGACTTTCTGGAGACGACGCTGGGGCTTGCCGCGCAACATGCGGCCGATGGATCGATCCACTATGTCTGCATGGATTGGCGGCACATGAGCGAAATGCTTGCTGCCGGCGCGCGCGTCTATGGCGATCCCAAGAACCTTATTGTTTGGGTCAAAGACAACGCCGGGATGGGAACATTCTACCGCTCTCAACACGAATTGGTGTTCGTGTTCAAAAAGGGCGAGGGCGCGCACGTCAATAATTTCGAACTCGGGCAATTTGGCCGCTCGCGGTCAAATGTCTGGAAATACGCGGGCGTGAATTCGATGAAGGCGGGCAGGCTCGAGGAGCTGTCGATGCACCCAACCGTAAAGCCCCTCGATATGGTCGCCGATGCGATCAAGGATTGCTCAAAGCCAAAGTCTGTCATTCTCGACCCCTTTGGCGGCAGCGGCACCACGCTCATAGCCGCCGAAAAGACCGGGCGACGGGCGCGCGTCATCGAGATCGATCCGCGCTATTGCGACGTCATCATCCGCCGTTGGGAGCGATATACCGGGCGGCGCGCGACGCTGGGCGATAGCCGCTGCACCTTCGAGGAAATCGAGGCCGCCTTCGGGATCGCCTCATGACCAAGAAGCGTTCAAAGCGCCCAAGCGCGCGCGCGGACGCCAAAACGAGCGCGGCCACAGGCGAAAGGGAGCGAACCGCGACGCCAAAGGCTCTGCGCGAGGCGGCCCATGCGCCAGCGCGGGTTCGGCAGATTGTACGGATGCGCAACGTCCACAAAGCGTCTGCGTCAGCCAGCCTCGTCGCCCCCGCACATCCGCGCGCACTTCGCGCCCGCGCGCCCGCGTTCCGCCGCCATCAGGTGGAGCGCGCGCTCTTCATTTGCCTCGCGAGCGGTCCCGATCTTGCGCCTACGAGGGATTTCTTGGTTCGCGTCAAACACCTCCTGGAGCTTGATCGCAGCATTGGGACCGAGTCCGGCTATGCATTCTCCGAGGCGCCGCCCGGCGGAAAAGGCGAGCACAGTCTCTTTAGCGCCTACGACGCCCTCCTCCTCTATCTTGGCGTCCAACTCTTGGACGCGGGCGTTAAGCGCACGGATGTCGTGCCGTTGGTGCGCGAGCTGCGGGCGCTGCTTCGACGCGAGATTGATCCGATTGTCGAGCGCGGAGCTGCCGCGCGCGCGCGCGGGGACGAACTCCTAGCGGACTTTCACCTCGTCATCGAAGAGGATGCGCGCGTTTTCCTCGCACTGCCGCGGCCGTCGGGATTTGCCGACTATATTGCGCCTACGACGAGAGAGCGGCGCCGCGCGCGTCCCCGCGTGCTCGTCGGCCTCAACAATTTGCGCGCAGAACTGGGCAGCGAGGACCTTAGCCTCGACCACCTGGTCATTCTCGAGGTCGGAGCGCCCGCCTATCTGATCGTTACCTTGCTTCTGGAGCTGCCCGAGCAAAAACGCGGCCGGAAGGCCACAAGGACACCTTTAATAACGAACACATAGTTATATATTACTTGTTATGGTGCGCAAAGCGCCGCGTCTATGACGCGTTAGGCGCAGCGCGCGTAGCCCACGAGTGCGGCGCCCGGCTTGGCGCAATCAAGTCAGGCCGAACGCGACACCCGTCGATAAAGCGCAAGAGGAGCACATGGGAAAAGACGACGATGGGATGAACGGCGGCCCCCGCAACAAAGGCCAGTTCCGCAAAGGCCAAAGCGGCAATCCGCGTGGGCGCCCGCGCAAGATGATACGCGGCGGCCAGGCGCTTGAGGACGCTTTGGAGGTGCTCAAAGCGGGCGAGCAGCGGGTCTTGGTGACCGAGGGTGGGCGCAGAAAGAAGATGAAGGCTCACGGAGTGATGGTGCACGCTTTGGTCAAGGACGCGCTCACTACAAAGGATCGCGACGCAACCAAGCTCTTCCTTCGCCTCCAAGAGGCCGCCGCACGCACGGTCTCCGCTCACAAGCGTGAAGCGCAGGACAAACTGGGGCAATACATCAAGTTGTGGCAGGAGGGCCGTGCGCCGCGTCTTCGTCAAGTTGAAGCGGACTTCCTGCAAAGCGTGGCCGATGAAATCGGCTACGAGATCACGATTAAAGCATACGAGCCGAACCGCCGTGCAGAGCCGGTGACCGAAGCTGACTTGACCGCCATCGCGACACCGCAGCTCAAGCGCGCGCTTGGCGTGCGCTTTGAAACGATGGGCGATGTGGAGTTTCGCCAAGTCGTCACGAGAATTCTACAAGCCGAACGCAAACGGCGCGCTGAGCGCGAGGCCGTCGAGCCCGTCTGGGCCGACGCTCCGTTGCCGAAATCCAAATAATCTGAGGCAAAGCAGCCAGGCTCTACCGATGATACGGTTCACACCCTACGCCGTCGCGATCTCGATCGAGGTG
>CAZXNY010000410.1:0-2686 GCA_964642205.1 uncultured Caulobacteraceae bacterium | reverse complement strand
CGCGCCGCGAGCGCCTCTTCGGAAAAGCCCGCGATGCTCGCTTTGAAGAGCTGCGCGAAATTCATCCGCGCTTTGAGGTGGAGGAACGCCGCGCCGAGGCCGAGTGCAGCGCGATCCATGAACACGAACTCGCGCGGCACCAGGACCGGTCCGAGCGTCTTCAAGCGCTTGCGCACTTCCATCAATTCGCGCCGCCCATACTCCGCCGGTGAGAGATCGTCCGCGATGGTGCGCTCGCGATCGTCGAGCAGGGGACCGTAAATGAACTTCGCCCAGATCGTCAGCGCGTCGATCAGCTCGTTGTTGAGGTTCTTGAAGCCCCAGCTCTCATACGCCGCCGCAACGCCATCGCGATCTTCCGCCGCGAGCGCGTTGTAGAGCGCGACAACGCCCGCAACGAAGCGCGGCGGAAAAATGCGCACGCAGCCGAAGTCGAGGAGCTGCAATTGCGCCGCGCCCGGTGTCAGCGCGTAGTTGCCGAGATGCGGATCGCCATGGATCACGCCAAAGCGCGTCATCGGCCCCCACCAGGCGTGGAAGAGCAGCTCTGCGATGCGGTTGCGCGTTTCCTGATCGTGATCGACCCAGTGCAGCAGCCCCTGGCCTTCGAGCCACGTCATCGTCAGCAGACGCTTGGTGGAAAGCTCCGGAACGGGCGTTGGCGTGATGATGCGCGGCTCATCAGCAAGCATCAGCGCAAAGAGCTGCGCGTGTTTCAGTTCGCGCGCGTAGTCGAGTTCCTCGCGCAGCCGGTCGCCCACTTCGATCACGGCTTCCGAGCTATCGAGCGCGCCGTCCATGCTTTTGACGAGCCCGAGCAACGTCTTCAGCTGCGCAAGATCGGCCTCCACCGCGCTCGCCATATCCGGATATTGCAGCTTGCACGCGACGGCGCGCCCGTCATGCAGTTTCGCGCGATGCACTTGCCCTAGCGACGCCGCCGCCGCCGCTTCATGCTCAAACGATGCAAACTTGTGTATCCAGTCCGCGCCCAATTCCGCGCGCATGCGGCGCTGCACGAACGGCCAGCCCATCGCCGGCGCGTTCGATTGCAGCTTGCGCAATTCCTCCGCGTACTTCGCCGGCAACAGATCGGGAATCGTGGCGAGCAATTGCGCCACCTTCATCAGCGGACCTTTCGAACGCCCAAGCGCTTCACGCAGCGCGCGGGCGAACGCGTCTTCGCCGCCGCCAAACACGCGCGCAGCCGCGGCGCCCGATAAGTTCGCGCCAACAGACGCCACGCGCCCAATGCGCGCGGAGAGCCGGTTCCGCTCCGGATCGCGCGGCCCGCTCAAGACCTCGTTCCTTGGGCTACCTTTACGTCTTGCACACCACGTTCTTTCATCGCTCATTCATACATAAGGTTGCGTTTGCGCGTTGAAAATTGTGCCATTTTAACGCGACCTCCACACCTGCCGCGTAGGGTCCCACGAAACCACGACCGCAACAGCGGCGTGAGATAAATATGGTGGGCCAGTATGAAGACGATCCTGATCGTTGATGACGATCCGGCGCAGCGTCGCCTGTTGCAGGCGGCTGTCGAGCGCAACGGTTTCCGCACCCGCACGGCTGAGCACGGCCAAGCCGCGGTTGACGCCGTCGATGCGCATGAAGACATCGATCTCGTTCTGCTGGACCTCGTCATGCCCGGCATGTCGGGCCAGGAAGCGCTCAAGGAAATTCGCCGCCGCCGCCCTGAGCTGGCGTGCATTGTGCTCACTGCATCTGGCGGCATCGACACGGTCGTGCAAGCCATGCAAGCGGGCGCGAGCGACTTCTTCGTAAAGCCCGCGAGCCCGGAACGCATTCTCGTCTCCATTCGCAACGCGCTCGAGCTCGTCACGCTCAAGACCGAAGTCGTGCGCATGAAGAAGAAAGCTGCGGGCCAGCTTTCGTTTGACGATATGGTCGCGAACGCGCCGGTGATGACGCCGGTCGTGCGCATGGGCCAGCGCGCCGCCAAGTCGAACATTCCGCTGCGGATCACCGGTGAAAGCGGCGTCGGCAAGGAATTGCTCGCGCGCGCCATCCAAGGCGCCAGCGATCGCTCGGGCCGCCCGTTCTTCACGGTCGACTGCGGCGCCATCCCGGAAAATCTCGTCGAAAGCATTCTGTTCGGGCACATGAAAGGCTCGTTCACGGGCGCGACGGACAATCACGCCGGTAAGTTCGTTGAAGCGAACGGCGGCACGCTGTTCCTCGATGAAGTCGGCGAGCTGCCGCTCGACATGCAGGTGAAACTGCTGCGCGTGCTGCAGGAAGGCGAAGTCGATCCGGTGGGCTCCAAGCGCCCGACGAAAGTCGATGTGCGCATCATCAGCGCCACGAACAAGGATCTCGCCAAGTTGGTCGAAGCCGGGCACTTCCGCGAAGATCTATTCTATCGCCTCAACGTATTTCCTATCGAAGCGCCGCCGCTGCGCGAGCGCCGCGAAGACATTCCCGCGCTGCTGCAGCGCTTTATCGCGCGCTTCAACGCCGAAGAGGGCCGCAACGTGAAGGGCGCCGCGCCCAGCACGATGGCGATGCTGCAAAGCTTCGATTGGCCCGGCAACGTGCGCCAACTTGAAAACAGCGTGTTCCGCGCCGTGATCCTCTGCGAAGGGGACATGTTGCAGCCGGAAGACTTCCCGCAGATTTCGGGCGTCCGCCCGGTTCTCTCCGCGGCGAACGATACGCGCGC
>CAZXNY010000409.1:0-2699 GCA_964642205.1 uncultured Caulobacteraceae bacterium | reverse complement strand
TGCCGAACAGCCAGATCTCGCTATCCGCGTCCGCAATGCGCCAAAGCGCCGGCCCATCGTTGCGAGGCGCACAAGAGGTCAGCACCAGTGATATGATGACGAATGCAATTATCCGGGAGGCGCAGGTGGCAGAGATTTCTTCGATTGTCTCGGGTGCGCTCGATCTCGCGATTAAACGCGAGGTGAGAAAGCTCGTGGAGCGCCGTGCGGTTGAAGTGCAGCGGCTTCTCATCGAAGAACTGCGAACTGCGCGCATCAATCCTCAAGACGTCGAAAAGCAGGAAGGGATCGTTGCGATGTGTGTCGCGACGTATACCGCGATGGTCCAGGGGGCAGCATTTCGGAACCTGAGACTCATTGCAAAGGTATTGGCGCACAAAGCGGCCGATCCGGATGATCGCGGCGACGATTTTCTGGCCTGGGTCGATGCCATTGCGAGCCTAAGCCAAGTGGAGGCGATATTTCTTGCGACGCTTCACGACATGTCTGAGGAGGTCTTGAAGCTCAAGGAGCCTCCCGACAAACAACATGCTGTCATGATTGGGGAGACCAAGCGGAAACTCGTGGGTGCAACAAAGATCATAAAATCGGAAGTTGAATTTCAGGCACTTTGCTCGGCGCTGACCCGGACGGGATTTGTGATTCTCGTTTCGGGGTACGGCTCTCTCACCGTGGCGCCGGCGCCACGACTATCTGCATTAGCCCGTATGGCAAACCTGCAGGAGTGGGCGGACAGTCAGGACAGATAGTGCTGGCGCACCCGATAGGATTCGAACCTATGACCTCTGCCTTCGGAGGGCAGCGCTCTATCCAGCTGAGCTACGGGTGCGAAGGGCGTTCCCTCTAGCCGGAACGCGGTCAGGGCGCAAACCGGCCACCCTCGCGCGCAAACGTCCGTTCCACCTCGAAACGGCGCGCCGCGATCGCAGCCAAGACCGCCGGTGCGTTGACCACGACGGCGCGGCGCGCGGCCGCCCAGACCTTCAAATCGGCGGTCTCGTTCCCCGCATAGACGAAGCCGTCTGGAAACGCCGCGGTCAGGCGCTCGGCCTTGCGGCGTGACTTCAAGTTGGTCTTTCCGTCGGACGCGTAGACTGCATCGAACACGCCTGCATGATCGGCCACCGCCCGCGCCGTGACCTGATCGGCGGCCGTCGCGAGCACGATCGTGCGCCCACGCGCGCGCTCTTCGCGCAGCCAGGCCAGCACACGCGCATCGTAACGCAGCGCGGCCGGGTCGGTCGGCGTGACGGCCTCAAGCCGCGCTTTGGCGTGAGCGCGCCCATGCGCGAGCCAGAACATCAGGATCGGCAAGCGCAGCGGGTTCGCGCCGAGGAAGCGCAGCATCGCGGCGGTGAACACGTCGCCGTGGATCAGCGTCCCGTCGAGATCGACCGCGAGCGGCGTCAGCGCTTCCGTTGCGAGAGGGGCGTCTTGCATCGCGTTGACCGCTACGCGCGCCTGCTGACCAAGGGAAGGCCGCTTTCGCTCGCGCCGCGCGCAGGCCTAGACTGCGGGAAAACAGGGAGGCCCGCATGGCCGCGAAGCTGCGCTACAGCCGCGAGGAATTGGTCCGCGATCACGCCTATACGCGTCCGCACGAAGCGGCCGGCTATCGTTTGCATGGCGGGTTCCTCGAGAACGGGGCCTACGCCTCGCCGCGCACGCTGGAGCGTTGGCCGGCCGTGCGCGCATGGGGGCAAGCGCTCGAAGCGCGCGGCGGGACGTTGATTGACGCGACCACGGCGCTGCTGAAGCACGGCAATTATCCCTCGCTTGCACAGCAGAAGCTTTTGCTCGCGGAAGGGTTCGGCAAGACGTTCTGGACCTCACTTACCACAACGGGGATCATCGAAGCGCGCGGCGCCGCGCTCGCGACGATGACGGCGCCGGACGTGCAGAAGATCGTCGTCGACGACCTGACCGACACCGCAACCGGACATCTCAACAAAGGGCTGCTCTACGCGCACGGCGTTGACGAAGGCGGCGATCCCGCAAAACCAGGCGGGCCGGGCGCGCACGACTTCATGTGGTTCGCAGCGCGTGACGAAGTGTTCGGCAAGGACGCGTATCCGCCGCCCACGCCGCCGGCGAGCATCTCACGCCCCGTCGAGGGCCGCGAGATGCCGCAGATCCCCGAGCCCTACGAACAATTCTTCAAGTTCCTGATGAACGTGCTGATGATCGAGGTGCGTGCCGAAGCGTTCTTCGCGCATTGCTGCGCGCTGCTGCGCGATCCAGACAACTTCCCCGGCAAACGCCCCGGCGCCGAACGCGCCGCGCAGATGGTTGAGCGGATTCGCGAGGATGAGCAGATCCACGTCGGCTACCTGCAGGTCGTCGTCTCTGAGCTGCGCACATTCGGTTTCCGCACCGGCGAGGGCGCCGTCGTGAAGGGCGCTGTCTTCATCGATCCGGTGTGGGCCAAGATGGTCGATTGGCACGGCCGTGAAGAGCGCGAGCTGTCGCGCGCCCGCAGCCGTGCCGACCTCGAGGCGCAGTTCCGCGCCGCCCGTGGCCCGGAGGCCGGCCAAGCGCTTTTCGCGCGGTTCGAGGCCCTGGAAGGGGGCTGAGCGCCGCCTGGGCGCCCGGCTTGCCCCGCCGCGCGACCCCGAGTAGAGAAGCGCCCTCCCGAACCGGGGCAGGCCGCCTTAGCTCAGCCGGTAGAGCGGCGCATTCGTAATGCGTAGGTCAGGTGT
>CAZXNY010000408.1:0-2701 GCA_964642205.1 uncultured Caulobacteraceae bacterium | reverse complement strand
AGGGAGCGGCAGCAACGGCAGCAAGCAAAGTGCGGCGATCCATGGCGCTCTCCAAGAGGTCGCCACCGTTATCCGGCCTCACGCCACGTGAGGGTCAAGCAAACCCCACGCGGCAATCGCGCGCACGTTCAAGCGACTTCCGTCCCGTCTGCCATCCGCAGCGTTCGCTTCTTGTCAAAGTCGTCCAGCGTTACGAGGCCCTCGCTAAATGCTGGCGTCCATGGCGGGCTCGTTGGCGTGCTCCATAGTTTGGTCCCGTCCAGCATCCAAACGGCAAACTCAAGCTCGGCCGCCATCCAGGCGTAGTCCTCATGACGCCCCCAACTCCAGAAAGTGCTATGAGCACTGTCTTCCCAGATGCGCGTTGGACTCTGAAGGTCGTAGGCAAGAAGACGCTCGCCGACGCCAATGAACAGCCGCGCTGTTTCGGGCACGATCATCACGCCAGCCTCAAATCCAAACTCGTATTCGGGCCCGCGGTCCTGCGCGACGACCAACAGGTGCTTCCCGTGCTCACGAGCGTTGTGCTTGGTCGAGCTGACCGTCACGCAGTGTAGGATTCCTTCATTCGTCTTGAGATCGAATCTCTCTGCTAGCAGAGCGTGCTCCGCGTACCAAGCATAGTCGGCGGGCTTCACCACACGAACGGTAACGTCCCAATTGCCGACGACGATCTGAGTCATAACTACCTCACCGGCATCGCGCGACCCACGATCGCGCGCACGTCGATCTCCGCGTCGAACGCGCCGTACGTCCGCCACGGCGTGTCGCCGAGGCGCGTCGCGACGAACGCGTCGGCGACGGCTTTGGGCGCGTGCCGGGCGAGCAGGGCGCCTTGCAGCGCGAGCGCCAGCTCTTCGACGAGCACGCGTGCGTGCGGTTCGGTCACGGTCTTGAGTCGCGCCTTCGCCTTGTCGATCGCGCGGTCGAGCGCGGCGTAGGCGCCGCGTGCAGCCTCCAATTCGGCGAAGAGCGCGGCCGCCGTCTCCGGCTCCCGCGACAGCGCGCGCAACACGTCGAGGCAGATGACGTTGCCGGAGCCTTCCCAGATCGAGTTCAGCGGCGCCTGCCGGTGCAGCCGCGGCAGCACGGACTCTTCGATGTAGCCCGCGCCGCCGTGGCACTCCATCGCCTCATAGACGAAGTTCACGACGCGCTTGTTCACCCAATACTTGCCGATCGGCGTGGCGAGCCGCGAGAACAATGCCGCCTGCTCGCTCCCCGCCTCGTCGAACGAACGCGCGATGCGGAACGCGAGCACGGTCGCGGCCTCGCACTCGACCGCAAGATCGGCGAGCACGCGCGCCATCAACGGTTGATCGATCAGCTTCTTCTGAAACGCCGTGCGGTGCGACGTATGCCACAGCGCTTGCGCCAACGCCTGGCGCATATAGGCGGCAGGCGCGATCGTGCAGTCGAGCCGTGTGTGGTGCACCATCTCGATGATCGTCTTGACGCCCCGGCCCTCTTCGCCGACTTGGCTCGCGTAAGCGCCGTGATACTCGACCTCGGACGACGCGTTCGCGCGGTCGCCGAGCTTGTCCTTCAGCCGCATCACGTGCATCGCATTGCGCTCGCCCGCGGGCGTCCAACGCGGCACCAGAAAGCACGTGAGCCCGCCGTCCGCATAGGCGAGCGTCAAGAACGCGTCGCACATCGGCGCCGAGCAAAACCACTTGTGGCCGGTCAGTGTGTACGATCCGTCGCCGTTGCGCGTCGCCGTCGTCGTGTTCGCGCGCACGTCGGAGCCGCCTTGCTTCTCCGTCATCGCCATCCCGATCGTGGCGCCGCGCTTGTTGGGCGCCGGCGCCGACGTCGGATCGTAGATGCCGTCGGTGATCCGCGAAGCCCACGCCGCCGCGACCTCCGGCTGATGCTTGAGTGCAGGAAGCGCGGCGTACGTCATCGTCATCGGGCAGCACACACCGGGCTCGACCTGCGCCATCATGTAGAGCAGCGCCGCATGTGCGACATGCCCGCCGCTGTGCTGTTCCCAAGCGACGGAAGCGAACCCCCCGCTAAGGCCAAGCTCCATCAGCTTGTGATACGAGGGATGAAACACGACCTCGTCGATCCGCCGCCCATAGCCGTCGAACGTCTTCAACTCCGGCGCGTGTCGATTGGCCTCAAACCCCCACTGAATCGCCTCCGCCGACCCGGCCCGCGCGCCGAACGAGGAAAGCCGCGCCTCATGCCCAGCCGCCCCCTCGCGCGCAACGGCATCTCGCAAAGCCGCATCGCTCGCATAAAGACTGACGTTCTCGAACGGCGGCGGCTGGTTCGTCACCTCATGCGTG
The DNA here is from genome assembly GCA_964642205.1 of uncultured Caulobacteraceae bacterium. Taxonomy (GTDB): domain Bacteria; phylum Pseudomonadota; class Alphaproteobacteria; order Caulobacterales; family Aquidulcibacteraceae; genus JBEVOS01. The sequence goes on along the minus strand of CAZXNY010000408.1, from coordinate 404 downwards.
CCAAGCTGCGTACGCGGATTCAGCGGAGCCATGATCGTTCTCTAGAGCTATCAAGTCACAACAATACCGCCCCCACTGAGGGGCGGTCGACTTTTTCGGAGCCCGGAGGGCGGAGAAAAATCGGGTGGGGGGCCTCTTCACAGAACGGGCCCCCCACCCGAAATTTCTCCAGCCTTCGGCTTACGAAATTTCGACCGCCCCTCAGTGGGGGCGGTATCGTTTCTAGGGCGATGACGCTTCAACCCGCGTCGCCCCAAACACATCCTCGAACGCCGCGCGCAGCGCGATGTCCACGTCCGCCATCGTCGCCGTAAGCCCGAGGTCGGCGAGGCTCGTCACGCCGTGCTCGGCGATCCCGCACGGCACGATGCCGGTGAAATGTTCCAGTTCCGGATCCACGTTGA
>CAZXNY010000407.1:0-2709 GCA_964642205.1 uncultured Caulobacteraceae bacterium | reverse complement strand
CGAACGAGCCGGGCTATTACAAGACCGGCGGCTACGGCATCCGCATCGAGAACCTGCAGGTCGTCACGCCCGCCGAACCGATCGAAGGCGGCGAGCGGCAGATGTTGGGCTTCGAAACGCTGACGCTGGCGCCGATCGCGCGTGATTTGATCGTGAAGCCGCTGCTCACCAAGGCGGAACTCGATTGGCTCAACGCCTATCACGCGCGTGTGCGGGACGTGATCGGCCCACAGCTTTCCGGCGCGGCGAAGACCTGGCTCGAGGAAGCGACGGCGAAAATCTAGGACCGCCGGCGCCCTCGCCGGCCAACGCAACGCATGCCGGCGAGGCGCCGACGGTCCAGAGAACCAAAGCGGCGTGTCATGCGTATGCGTAATCATGACACTCGCCATTGCCTGGATCGCAACCGCCATCGTGTTCGGCGTGCTCGACGCGCTGTGGCTCAGCCAGATGGGCCCGCGGCTCTACCGGCCCGCGCTCGGCGCGATCATGCATGACGGCGTGCGCATCGCCCCGGCGGCGGCGTTCTACCTGATCTACGTGACGGGCCTGGTCGCGCTCGCGGTCGCGCCAGCGCTTGAGCGGGCAAGCCTGACGCATGCTCTGGTCATGGGCGCGATCGTTGGGCTCGTGGCGTACGCAACGTACAACCTCACCAACCACGCCACGCTCCGGGTGTGGGACATCCGCGTGACGCTGGCGGATATGGCGTGGGGAACTATCGCGAGCGCGCTCACCGCGGGCGCCGCCACCTGGATCGCACAACGCTTCGGCTAACGCCGTTCGTCGCGTCACGCTGGAAGCGGCCGGCGCCCGGCTTTAGCTTTCGGGCATGAACATCATGACTTTGAGTGGGCTCGCGCGTTTTTCGGATTTCGCGTTCCTCGCGCTGCGCGCGCTCGTCGGCGCGTTCTTGATGTGGGGAACTTGGGACAACATCGTTGCGCCCGAGCGGATGCAGGAATTCGTCGCGTTCCTGACGCAGCTCAGTTGCCCGGCCCCCGCGCTGGCCGCGCCGGTTTCGGTTTACGCGCAATTTGCTTGCGGCGCGCTGATTATCATTGGGTTGCTGACGCGCTGGGCCGGGCTCGTGATGGCTTTCAACTTCATTGTCGCGGTTTGGCTGGTGCATCCCGGCGCGGACTTCCGCGCGCTCTTCCCGCCGCTCGTCATGATCGCGATCCCGCTTGTACTCGCGACGCATGGCGCAGGGCGCTACAGCGCGGATGCGGTGATCGCGCGCCGCGGCGCTTAAGCGCCGGCGATCAGCGCGATCCAACCGTCTTCGTCGATCACTTTGACGCCGTGCTTCTCCGCTTCCGCGAGCTTCGAGCCCGCGCCGGGCCCGGCGACAACCAGATCGGTTTTCTTCGAGACGCTCCCGGAAACTTTGGCGCCAAGCGCGGTCGCGCGCGCTTTGGCTTCATCACGCGTCATCTTCTCCAGCGTGCCGGTGAAGACCACGGTGAGCCCCACGACGGGCGAAGACGTTGCCGCTTGCGCTTCGTCTTGTGGCTCGACGCCGCCTGGATTTTTCTTCGCATCGAACACCAAGCGCTCGAGCACGCCGCGATTGTGCTCTTCGGCGAAGAAATCCGCGATGCGCTGGGCGGCGACGGGGCCGACGCCATCGACGCCCGCGAGCGCGGCGAGCCCTTCGCCCGGGCGCTCCTTCGCGGCGGCGCGCACCGTTTCGGCGATCGTGCGCCAATCGCCGAGTGATTGCGCGAGCGTTTCCCAGAGCGTGGGCGGCACGCGCGGGAGCCTGAGCGCAGCGCCAGTTGCGGCTGCATCGCCTTCGAACAAGCCGCCCGCATCGAAGCGATCCCCGTTATCAAGCAGCGCGCGCAGGTTCGCGTCGGTCACGCCGCCGATCGCGTGCAGTTTGCGGAAGTTCGGTCCGGGCGCATCTTGCGCAGCGGCGGTCGCGGCGTCGACGAAGGCGCGCCACGAGCCGAACGCGCGCGCGAGCACGCCCGCCGTCGTTTCACCGACGTCGCGCATGCCGAGCGCGTAGAGGAAGCGCGAGAGCGCGGGTTTGCGGCGCGCTTCGATCGACGCGATCAGATTGGTCACGCTCTTCTCGGCAAAGCCCTCCCGCTCGAGAATAGCGGCGCGGTGCTCCTTCAAGCGGAAGATATCGCCCGGCTCTTTGATGAAGCCGGCTTCGAAGAATTCTTCGATCTGCTTTTCGCCGAGGCCTTCGATGTCCATCGCGCGGCGGGACACGAAGTGCCGCAGCCGCTCGACCGCTTGCGCCGGGCATGAGAGCCCGCCGGTGCACCGCACGACGATGCCTTCGCCCTTCGCGGCGCCCTCTTCGCGCGTCGCGGCCGAGCCGCAGGCGGGGCACGTTTCGGGAAACTTGTAGCGCCGCGCGCCGCGCGCGCGCTTGTCGAGCACGACATCGACGATTTGCGGGATCACATCACCCGCGCGCTGGATCACCACCGTATCACCGATGCGCAGATCTTTGCCGCCACGGATCGGCGCGCCATCGGCGCCGACGCCGGCGATGTAATCGGGATTGTGCAGCGTGACGTTGGTGACGTTGGCGCCGCCGACAAACACCGTCTTGAGCCGCCCGACAGGCGTCAGCGCGCCCGTGCGCCCAACTTGAATGTCGATGCCCTCGAGAATCGTCTCGGCTTGCTCGGCCGGAAATTTGTGCGCGATCGCCCAGCGCGGCGAGCGGGAGACGAAGCCGAG
>CAZXNY010000406.1:0-2713 GCA_964642205.1 uncultured Caulobacteraceae bacterium | reverse complement strand
CTCGATCGCATGCGCGGCGAACTCGATGGCATCGCCAAGGTCGAGCACGAGCCGCGCTTCGAAGGCCGCCAAGTCGTGATGGTGCTGGCCCCGCGCGCATAGCGCGCGAAAGGCCGGGCCGCGCGCTTCGGCGCTCCTCAGGCAGCGTTCAGCCTAGCCCGCTAATCTGTTCTGAACTGCGGAGCTTGTTCATGCGCGCCTTTGTGTTTGCTGCGTTGATGTTGGCTGCTTGCGCGTCGTCTCCCGGCGGCGGCGCAAGCGCACCTCCATCGCCGCAACTTCCCGAACACATCCGCATGGACCTTGAACAGCGCGACGCCGCGCTGGCGGAGCCCGGCGTTGTCGCTGTTCGCCTCAACGAAACGGCCGATCTCGGCGAAGGCCTGCGCGTGCGCCCGCTCGAAGTGCTCGAAGACAGCCGCTGCCCGCAAAACGCGCGCTGCGTCTGGGCGGGCCGTGTGCGCCTGCGGGTCAACATCGAAGGCGTTGGCGAACGTGAAGTGACGCTGGACGAAGCCGCGACGCAAACGCCGCGCGGCGCGTTCGCGCTCGTGTTTGTTTCGCCTGGCCCGTGGACCGATTGGCCCGAAGGGGCAAAGCCCCCGTACCGGTTCGGCTTTCGCCGCGGCTAGTCTACTTCCGCAAACCCGTATCCAGCCGTTCGCTGTAGTTCCGCATCTGTAGCCACAGCGTCCACGCCAGCAGCGCGAGCGCGAGCGCGAGGCCGATGCCGTTGGCCCACGGGATCAGCGCGGCATGCTCGGTGAAGAAACCCTGGACGTGCTCGCCCGCGCCTTGGCGTTGGGCGGCCGCGCCCGCGTCGCGCAGCACGTCGCCCGCACGCCCGAGGTCGAACGAGGGCAGGCCGAGCTGCGCCAGCGACAGCCCGCCGACTGGCGGCAGCCGGTCGCGCGCATAGATCAGCTGGCACGCGAAGGTCAGCGCGAACACAGCCGCCACCGCCACCGCGATGCGCGAGTTGAAGAGGAGGATCGCCGCCCGCTCAAAGCGGCCCCGGGTGGCCCGGATCTCGTCGCCAGCTTGCTTGAACATGGGAGAAGGTTAGCGCGGGAACGGGCCGGGCGCATCAGCTTCCTTCGCCCGGCCGCCACTCCAGGCGCGGCCTTGCCCGCACGCCCCGGGCCTGCTATCAGCCCGCCTCTTTTGACGGCCCGGCGAAACGGCATGCCGTGGCGGTCAATAAGCCTGTTCTCAGGCAGCGGCTCTTCGGAGACGCTTATCCCAAGGAGGGACAAATGCCGAAACTGAAGACGAAGAGCGGCGTCAAAAAACGCTTCAAGCTCACCGCGACTGGCAAAGTGAAGATGGGCGTGGTCGGCAAGCGCCACCGCCTCTCCAGCCACAACGGCAAGTACATCCGCACCAATCGGGGCACCAAAGTTCTCGCAAAGCCCGACGGCGATCGCGTGAAGCTCTGGATCCCGTACGGCCTCGATTAAGCGGAGCGATTTAAATGGCACGCGTCAAAGGGGGCGTCACCGCGCACGCCCGGCACAAGAAGGTCGTCAAAGCCGCAAAGGGCTATTCCGGCCGTCGTAAGAACACGTTCCGCACGGCGAACGCCGCGGTCGAGAAGGCGGCGAAGTACGCCTACCGCGATCGCCGCATCAAGAAGCGGAATTTCCGCGCGCTCTGGATTCAGCGCATCAACGCCGCCGTCCGTGAGGGCGGGCTCACCTATTCGCGATTTATCTCCGGGCTGGACAAGGCTGGGATCGAAATCGACCGCAAGGTGATGGCCGATCTCGCCATGAACCAGCCCGAGGCCTTCAAGGGCCTCGTCGATAAAGCCCGCGCGGCGCTGGCCTAAACTCCTTCTCCCCCACCAGCCGCTTTGCGGCTGGACTTTGGAAAGTGAGGATCGCAAGCGATCCTCAGGGGAGAAGGTGGCCGCCGCGAAGCGGCGGACGGATGAGGGGTGAAAGCTCCTCGGCTTCATATCTTGCCGTTCCGCCGTCACCCCTCACCCGGCGCGCTTGTGCGCGCCACCCTCTCCCGCAAGGGGAGAGGGAGGAGGCAGCGAGATGGACGCCGGTACGACTGATCTTTCCGCGCTCGAAGCTGATTTGCTGAAGCGCGTTGCGAGCGCGGGCGATGAAGCCGCGCTCGATGCCGTGCGCGTGGAAGCGCTCGGCAAGCAGGGCTTTGTCTCGCAGCTGATGCGCACGTTGGGTTCGATGAGCCCGGATGAGCGTCAGGCGATGGGCCCAAAGCTCAATGGCCTCAAAGATCGCCTCGGCGATGCGCTGCTCGCGCGCAAAGCCGAACTCGCGGAAGCAGCCCTCGAAGAAAAACTGAAGCGCGAAGCGGTGGATGTCACACTGCCGCCGGCGCGGGCGCGCGTTGGCGCGATCCATCCCGTCAGCTTCGTGATGGAAGAGCTCGCGCAGATTTGCGGCGAGATGGGCTTCACGCTCGAAGAAGGTCCGGACATTGAGACCGACTTCAACAACTTCACCGCGTTGAACTTCCCGGAGAAGCATCCGGCGCGCGATGCGCACGATACCTTCTTCCTCGGCCGCGCCGCAGGTAACGACGCGAACGCCCCCGGCGCGCCCGCGCGCACCGGCAAGCTTCTGCGCACGCATACGAGCCCCGTGCAGATCCGCACGATGCTTAAGCAAAAGCCGCCGATCCGCATGATCTGCCAAGGCCGCACGTATCGCGTCGATAGCGACGCGACGCACACGCC
>CAZXNY010000405.1:0-2719 GCA_964642205.1 uncultured Caulobacteraceae bacterium | reverse complement strand
GTGACGACGACGACGCACAAGACGCTGCGCGGGCCGCGTGGCGGCATGATCCTCTCGAACGACCTCGACATCGGCAAGAAGGTCGATAGCGCGGTGTTTCCTGGCATCCAGGGCGGGCCGCTGATGCACGTGATCGCCGCCAAGGCGGTGGCGTTCAAGGAAGCGCTTGAGCCCGAGTTCAAGCTCTATGCGCGCCGCGTCGTCGAGAACTGCAAGGCGATGTCCGATCGTTTGATCGAAGGCGGCCTTGCGGTGGTCTCCGGCGGCACCGACAGCCATCTCATCATGGTCGATCTGCGGCCCAAGGGCGTTTCGGGCAAAGCCGCCGAAGCAAGCCTCGAACGCGCGATGATCACCTGCAACAAGAACACGATCCCGTTCGATCCAAAGAGCGCGATGGTGACGAGCGGCGTGCGCCTCGGCTCCGCTGCGGGCACGACGCGCGGTTTCGGTCCGGCAGAATTCCGCCAAATCGCGGACCTCATCGTCGAAGTGATCGACGCGCTTGCGAAATCGAACGGCGACAATTCCGCGACCGAAGCGGCCGTCGCCGCGAAGGTTGAGGCGCTGACGAGCCGGTTTCCGATCTATTGAGGCAATAGGGCAGTAGGGCAGTAGGCAGTAGGGCGCACAGCCGACTCCGCCTACTGCCCTATTGCCCACTGCCTTACTGCCTGGTCCTCATGCGCTGCCCGTTCTGCCAAAACGAAGACACACAGGTGAAGGACAGCCGTCCCACGGAGGACGGCGCGTGCATTCGTCGGCGCCGCCAGTGCGACGCGTGCGGCTCACGCTTCACGACGTTCGAGCGCGTGCAACTGCGTGAACTGATCATTCTCAAGAAGTCCGGCCGCAAGGTGCCGTTCGAGCGCGAAAAGCTCGTGCGCTCCATCCAAGTCGCGCTGCGCAAAAGGCCGATCGAGGCGGAAAAGATCGAGCAACTCGTCAGCGGGATCGTGCGGCGGCTGGAAAGTCTCGGCGAGAGCGAGATCGCCTCCGAACAGATCGGCGAACTCGTGATGGAAGCGCTGGCGAACACCGACCCGGTGGCGTTCGTGCGTTATGCGTCGGTCTATCGCGATTTCCGCGAGACCGGCGACTTCGCGAAGATCCTCAGCGACCCACAGCTTGGCGCCAAGAGCGGGAAGGGCGATCCTGACGGCCCATGAGCGGCCGTCCGGACATCATCCTCAAGCTCGCCACCTCGCTCGACGGCCGGATCGCAACCGGCTCGGGCGAGAGCCGCTGGATCAGCGGCCCGGAAGCGCGCGCCGAGGTGCACCGGCTGAGGGGCGAGGTCGATGCCGTCTTGGTCGGTTCGGGCACCGCCTTAGCGGACGATCCAGAACTCACGGTACGTCTTGGCGCGCCGTCGGCGCGCCAGCCGCTCCGCGTGGTGCTCGACAGCCGCCTGCGGCTGCCGCTCCGGTCAAAGCTGATTGCGACGCTGACGACGGCGCCGCTGCTCGTCATTGGCGCCGAGGGCGCGGACAAGTACGCCAGGGCCGAGCTTGAGAAGGCAGGCGCTTCGGTGTCGCTCGTGCCTGGCCATGCCAAAGGCGGCGTCGATCTCGATGCCGCCTTCGCGCATCTGTGGGCCGAGCGGGCGATTGCACGGGTTCTGGTGGAGAGCGGCGGGCAGGTGGCGGCGGCGCTGATCCGCGCCCGGCTCGTCGATAAGCTGGAGTGGGTGCGCGCGCCGATCCTGCTTGGCGCGGAGGGCCGGCCCGCCATCGATAGCCTGGAGCTGAAGCGCCTATCGGACGCGCCAGGCTTCCGGCGGGTTGCGGTTCGTGAGGTCGGCGCCGATCTCTGGGAAAGCTACGAGCGGGTGTGAGCGATGTTTACGGGTCTGGTTTCGGCGGTCGGGGAAGTCGCCGCGGTGGAGCGCGGCAACGGCCTGCTGCGCCTGACGGTCGATAGCCCTTACGACGCCGCCTCGGTCGAGATCGGCGCATCGATCTGCCATGACGGCTGCTGCCTGACCGTGGTGGAGGCCGCACCCCGCGAGGCGGGCATGCGCCACGTCGTGGAAGTCGCGGCCGAGAGCCTCCACCTCACCTCGCTTGGCCATCTCGGCAAAGGCGACAAGGTGAACCTCGAGCGCTCGCTTCGCGCGGGCGACGAATTGGGCGGCCACATCGTCACGGGGCACGTGGACGGCTTGGGTGAGGTGCTTTCCGTCGCGGCCGACGGCGATGGCTGGCGCGTGAAGATCGCCCCGCCGGCTTCGATTGCGCATCTGATCGCCCAGAAGGGCTCGATCGCCGTCGCCGGCGTCTCGCTTACGGTCAACGAGGTCGATGACGAGGGTTTCGGGGTGCTGATCATTCCGCACACCTGGGCGGTGACGACTTTGGCGAAACTTGAACCCGGCGGTAGAGTGAACCTCGAAGCCGATCTCCTGGCGCGCTACACGGCGCGCATCCTTTCGGCGCGGAGTCCTGCATGAGCGCTCAACAAAACCCGCTCGAAGACCTGCACCGCTACATCACCCCGATTGCCGAGGTGATCGAAGAGGCGCGCAACGGGCGCATGTTCATCCTCGTCGACGCGGAAGATCGCGAGAACGAGGGCGATCTCATCATTCCCGCGCAATTTGCGACGCCTGAAAAAGTGAACTTCATGGCGCGCTTCGGGCGCGGCCTTATTTGCCTGGCGCTCACGGACGAGCGCACGCGCGAGCTCGGCCTTGAGCCGATGAGCCGGCACAACGGCA
>CAZXNY010000404.1:0-2725 GCA_964642205.1 uncultured Caulobacteraceae bacterium | reverse complement strand
TATCGGCGGCGCCGTCGATGCGCTTTAGGGGAATGTCTTGAATGGCGGTCATGGGCGTCCTCCGGGAATGTCGCGGCGCATTAGGGTGTTGGCGCGGCTTGGCTGCAAGGCATATCGTGGCGGCAAAGGGAGTTCGCGATGCAATTCTTCGATACGCCGCTTGAGCGGAAGGACGGCCGCCTCATCGGGCCGTGGCGCAAGCCCGCGAACATGTTGCAGGCGCAAACCTACGACAATCACGCCTCAATGCACGACGATGCGACCGCCCAGAAGCTCGGCTTCAAGGGCGGCGCCGTGGAGGGGCCAACGCATTTCAGCCAGTTCGCGCCGCTCGGTGAAGCACTTTGGGGCGAGCGCTGGTGGAAGGAAGGCTGCGCGTCCGCGCATTACCGGTCGATGGTGTTCGACGGCGAAGCAGCGCGGGCCATCGCCGAGGAACCGGTCGATGGCGTTGCCAAGATCACGATGGAGAAGGAAGACGGCACGGAGGTTCTGCGCGGCACGCTTTCGATCGGCGGGGCAGGGCCGACGGCGCTGACGACGCGTCTCTCGGAACTGAAGCCGCTCGACCAGCCTGTGATCCTGCGGGACGTGAAGGTTGGCATGAAGCAGCCGCGCCATCCCGTTCGGATGGGCGCCGATCAGCACATGGGCGACCTCTATCCGTTCTCGCTCGCGGACAAGCTGAAGAAGATCACCGAGCCCTCGAGCGGGTACGCGGAGGTCATCCCGATGGAGATGATCAGCGTGCTGCTTCAGTACTCGTCGCGCCGGCCCGGCTGGCCGGTCAAAGGCCCGGCGGTCGGCCTGTTCGCGGATCAGGAAATCCTGCTGATCGATGGGCCGCTGCTGGTCGGCGCCGACTATGAAATCGAGCGGGAGGTCGTGTTCCTCTCCGGCAGCCGCCGGACCGAGAGCATGTGGGTCCGGACCACCGTGTTCGAGCCTGGCGGGACAGCGCCGAAGGCGGAGATGCTGCTCAACAGCGCGACGCTCGTGGAATCGTACGCGCCGTACGCCGAAGAGAAGGCCAAACTCTACGGCTAGCGGTTGTTCCAGCGCCGTATACGCAAAACTGTGGATGAACCCTTGCGGCGCCGCAGCAAAGGGTGCATATCCGCCGGCTCGACGGGTCCGTTAACCTGTCGATCCTGTCCGAGACTGCAGGCGCCTTGCTCCTAGGCGGCCGAAAGGCCCCTTTGCGCGAGGCTTAATCCTATGAAATTCCACGGGTTTCCGCCGGAATTTCGGGCCAGCAATAGACAGAGCTGACGTTTCTCGAGCCAGACAATCACAGTCTGGGTCGTTTGGCGAGCCCTGGGACAGATCGTGCGTGCGAAGCGCATCGTCCCCGGCTCTCCGCCGGCGAACGGTCCGGTCCGCGCGCGCCTAGGGGCGTCCGGATGGTCCGGCCGCCTCGCCAAAGCCCGGCTCTGGCCGGGCGAGGAGACCGCAATGGATCGTGCTCAAAAGGCCGAAGAGGTGGAGGCGCTGAAGGGCGTATTCGCCAAGGCGGGCGTGGTGGTTGTCAGCCACTATGCGGGCCTGACCGTCGCGGATCTGACGACATTGCGCACCCGGCTCCGGTCGGCGGGCGCAGGCCTCCAGGTGGTGAAGAACCGGCTCGTAAAAATCGCGATCGACGGCACGCCGTTGTCCGCGGGCGCGCACCTCTTCACTGGCCCAACGGCGATCGCTTACTCGGAAGACCCGGTTGCGGCCCCCAAGGTCGCTGCGGCTTTCGCGAAGGAAAAAGAGAAGTTCGTCCTCATCGGCGGATTGCTCGGATCGGACGTGCTGGACGCCAAGGCTGTGCAAGCGCTGGCGACGCTCCCGTCGCTGGACGAACTCCGCGGCAAGATCATCGGGCTCATCAATGCGCCCGCGACCAAGATCGCCGGAGTACTGCAGGCGCCGGGCGGGCAATTGGCCCGCGTGCTGGCTGCCTACGCAGCGAAGGAAGCCGCCTAAGTCGTCGCGTATCCGCTTACTTAAGAAACGTTGAAATCCAAGGGTTCAGTCACCATGTCGAAGCTTGAAAAAATCGCCGACGATCTGTCGTCGCTTACCGTTCTCGAAGCCGCCGAACTCGCCAAGCTTCTCGAAGAGAAGTGGGGCGTCTCTGCCGCCGCGCCTGTCGCGGTTGCGGCAGCTCCGGCTGCTGGCGGGGGCGCTGCCGCTCCTGCCGAAGAGCAAACCGAGTTCACCGTCGATGTGGCTGGAAAGATCAAGTCGCCCGCGCTGGCAATCGAATCTGACGTGATGTCGGTTGGCTTCTTCGAGAAGCTGCGCGAGGGGCTGAAAGCCAAGCAGCTTGCCCTCTCCAGTGGAATCATCGAAACGCTCCGCGAAACAAAGGACGAGACGGAGGTGGCCCAGATTCGCGAGGCGGTCGAGATTGCCCAACGGGCGTTTGCCGTCATCCGTGCCTCGCTCCGCCCGGACCGCACCGAGAAGGAAGTTGCAGACGAACTCGAATACCAGATCCGCCTGTTCGGGGGTGTCTGCGGCAGTTTCCCGTCGATCATCGGGGTTGGCCCTCGGGCGGCGCTCCCCCACGGCAGGCCAACCCGCGAGGCCAAAATCGGCGATTTTCCGTTCGTACTCATCGATTGGGGAGCCCGTGGCCGGCTGTACAACAGCGACTTGACGCGGGTACTGGCTACCGGTACACTCTCGCCGAAACTTGAAGCGGTGTATGGAGTTGTGTTGCATGCCCAGCTCG
>CAZXNY010000403.1:0-2727 GCA_964642205.1 uncultured Caulobacteraceae bacterium | reverse complement strand
GCGAACGTGCGTCGGCTGGCACCGATTTGGGAACGCCATGCGCCGAGAAGATCACCGGGCGATCGGCCGGGCACTCGTCCAGTTCCTCAACGAACACGGCGCCGAGCGCCTCCAAGCGCTCGACCACATGCCGGTTGTGGACAATTTCGTGCCGCACATAGACCGGCGCGCCCCACTTCCGGAGCGCCCCCTCCACGATCTGGATCGCCCGGTCGACGCCCGCGCAGAACCCCCTGGGGGTGGCGAGCAGCACGGTCAGAGCGGGCTTGGCGGCGGAGGACATTGGGAAAATTTGGTCTTTGGGAGGCAACGGCTTACGGCGCTTGGGCTCGTCTCAGGCCCGTGCTACCAGCCTTCGCGTCGCGTCCCAAGCGGGGCGTGTTTGAGGTGGGGTTTTGGATGGCGGCGAAGAAGGTCCTGGCGGCGCTTTCGATGGGTTTGGCGCTCTCGGGTCTCGCGGCTTGCGGCGGCGGCGGCACAAATACCATTGAACTCGATCCCGAGGGCGTGAACCGCCCGGTCGAGGACCGGCGCAGCGATGCGCCCAACTGGCTTGAGCGCATGATGGGCGCCGATCCGCGCGCCAATGCCGGCCCATGCCCACTGATGGGCGTGCTCTATGACAATTCCCGCTTGGTCGAGTTCGCCGAGCCGGGGCGCGAGCGCTACGCCAACATCGCCTTTACGGGCGAAGTGCAGGGCGTGCGGGGCCTCTGCCGCTACGTTGACGCTGATCCGATCACGATGGCGCTCGAGATCGACATGGCGTTCGGCCGCGGCCCGGCCGCGACGGCGCAAGAGCGGACGTATCGCTATTGGGTGGCAGTGACGCGCCGGGGCGTGGCGCCGATCGAGAAGAGCTATTTCGACGTGAACGTGCGGTTCGAGAATGGCCGCAACGTGGTGACCCGCCAAGAGCGTGTCCAGCACATCGTGATTCCGCGCGCCACAGCCGAGACTTCGGGCGAGAACTTCGAAATCCTGGTGGGCCTCGAATTGACGCCCGACCAGCTTCAGTTCAACCGGGACGGCAAACGCTTCCGGGTGAACTCGCCGTCGAACACCACGGAAAACTAGGCCTCGCTCCGGCGCGTTGCTTGACGCGGGCGCCGGAAGCGGCGAAGGCGCCCCGCCATGACCGCACATGATCTCGCCGACGCGCTGAGCGAAACCGCCGGGGCGGCGTTCGCATCGCTTGGCCTCGACCCAGCGCTCGGCGCAGTGCGCCGCTCCGACCGGCCCGAGCTTGCGGACTTTCAGTGCAACGGCGCGATGGCCGGCGCGAAGGCCGCCGGCAAGAAGCCGCAAGAGATCGCGCAGGCGGTGATCGATGCGTGGCGCGGCGATGGCGCGGCGCTCTCGATCGCGGGACCGGGCTTCATCAACATCAAGCTGACGGACGATGCGGTTGGCGCGCGCGCGCGGGCTGTCGCGGCGGATGCGCGGGCGGGCGCTTCGCTGGTCCCGGCCCCGCGCCGTGTCGTCGTCGACTACGGCGGCCCGAACGTCGCTAAGGGCATGCATGTGGGGCACCTGCGCGCGTCGATCATCGGCGAGAGTGTGAAGCGGCTCTTCCGGTTTCGCGGCGACACCGTGTGGGGCGACGCACATTTCGGCGATTGGGGCTTCCAGATGGGCCTCCTCATTGTCGTGATGGAGGAAGAACTCGAGGGCTTCGCCGACGCCGCAAAACTCGATGCGAAGCTCGCGGCGCTGACCCTTGACGATCTGGAGCGCATTTATCCGGCCGCGGCGGCACGTGCGAAAGACGACGAAGCATTTCGCGACCGCGCGCGCAAGGCGACGGCGGCGCTACAAAAGGGCGATGCGACGTCACGCAAGATTTGGCGCGCGATGCGCGACGTGTCGATGGCGGCGCAGAAGCGGGACTTTGCGGCGCTCGGTGTCGACTTCGATCTTTGGAACGGCGAGAGCGACGCCGATCCGCTGATTGCGGACATGGTGGCCGATCTCACCGCCAAACATCTGCTGCACGAAGACCAGGGCGCGCAGATCATCCGAGTCGCGCGCAACGACGACAAGCGCGAGCTGCCGCCGCTGTTGGTCGTCTCGTCCGAAGGTTCGGCGATGTACGGCACCACCGATCTCGCCACGATTCTACAGCGCGTGCGCGAACAGAATCCGGATTTGATCCTCTACGTCGTCGATCAGCGGCAGGCCGATCACTTCGAACAAGTGTTCCGCGCCGCGCAACTCGCCGGCTACATCGGCCCAGGCGTCGCCGAGCATGTCGGCTTCGGCACCATGAACGGGACGGACGGCAAGCCGTTCAAGACGCGCGCGGGCGGTGTTCTGAAGCTCAACGACCTGATCGAGCAAGCGCGCGAGAAAGCGCGTGAGCGCCTCCGGGAAGCGGAGATCGGAAAGGACTTCAGCGCCGAAGAGTTTGAGGTGGTGGCCGAGAAGGTCGCCATCGCCGCCGTGAAGTTCGCCGATCTGACGAACTTTCGGGGCACGTCCTACGTGTTCGATCTCGACCGGTTCATGAGCTTTGAGGGCAAGACCGGGCCGTACCTCCTCTACCAAGCGGTGCGGATCAAATCGATCTTGCGCCGGGCGGCGAGCGAGGGTGTCCACGAAGCTGAGATCGCAATCGGCCATCCGGCGGAGCGCGCGCTGGCGCTGACGCTCGATGCGTTCGAGGGCGCGCTGCGCAGCGCCTACGACAAACGCGCGCCGCACTTTCTGGCCGAACACGCCTTCGCG
>CAZXNY010000402.1:0-2739 GCA_964642205.1 uncultured Caulobacteraceae bacterium | reverse complement strand
CATCATGGCGTCCGATCCCGATCTTGAAACGTCCTACGAGATTCTGCGCGGCCTGCCGGCGGCGGGCGCCGACGTGATCGAACTCGGCTTTCCCTTCACCGACCCGATGGCGGACGGGCCCAGCGTACAGCGCGCCGGCGAGCGCGCGCTCAAGGCGGGCGGTTCGCTGCGCAAGACACTCACGCTCGTCGAGCGGTTCCGCAAAGAAGATCAAACCACGCCGATCGTGCTGATGGGCTACGCCAACCCGATCTTTCACCTCGGCGAGCCGAGCGTGTTCGCCGGCATGGCGCGCGCGGCCGGTGTCGATGGCGTGATCGCCGTCGATGTGCCGCCGGAAGAAGATCGCGATCTGCGCGGCGCGCTCAAAGACGCCGGCGTTTCGCTGATCCGCTTCGCAACGCCGACGACGGACGATAAGCGCCTCCCCGTCGTGCTGGATGGCGTTTCGGGCTTTCTCTACTACATCGGAGTCGCTGGCGTGACGGGCGTGAAATCCGCACCGGTCGAACAAGCGCGCGCCGCCGTGAAGCGCCTCAAGGCCGCAACCGATCTTCCTGTCGCGTTTGGCTTCGGCGTGCGCGGCGCGGATATGGCCGCGCAAATCGCGCGCACGGCTGACGCCGTGGTCGTCGGCTCCGCGTTTGTCGATGAAGTGGCCGCCGCCATCGCTGCCGGCAACGTGAAGGACAGCACGCGCCGCGTGCTCGCAAAGGTCAAAGAATTGGGCGACGCCGTCCGCACCGCGCGGGAACTCGAAGGAGCAACGGCATGAACTGGCTGTCGAACCTCGCACGGCCCGGTCTCTCCAAGAAGAAGCCGGTCGAGAAGCCGCCAGAAACGCCAGACAATCTCTGGATCAAATGCCCGCTCACGGGCGATCTCATTTTCCGCGCCGATCTTGAAGCCGCGCATTGGGTGACGCCCGCAGGCTTCCATATGCGCATCGGCCCCGAAGCGCGCTTCAAAAGCGTGTTCGACGATCAGACCTGGCAAAAGATCCCGACGCCAAAAGTCCCGCTCGATCCGCTGAAGTTCAAGGACGACAAGCGCTACGTCGATCGCCTCAAAGCCGCACGCGCGAAAACCAACACCGACGATTGCGCCGCCGCCGCGTTCGGTCGCATCGGCGGCTCGCCGGTCGTCGTGATGGTGCAGGACTTCGACTTCATGGGCGGCTCGCTCGGCATGGCCGCAGGCGAAGCGTTCTTGACCGCAGCGCACGCCGCGGTCCGCCGCAAGGCTGCGCTCGTGATCTTCACCGCCTCAGGCGGCGCGCGCATGCAGGAAGGCATCATGTCCCTCATGCAAATGCCGCGCACCACGCTGGCGATCCAAGAGCTACGCGAAGCGGGCCTCCCGTACGTCGTCGTGCTCACCGATCCGACCTACGGCGGCGTCACAGCATCATACGCGATGCTGGGCGACGTGCAGATTGCCGAACCTGGCGCGCTCATCGGCTTCAGCGGCCGGCGCGTGATCGAGCAAACGATCCGCCAGAAATTGCCGGACGATTTCCAGAAAGCCGAATACCTGTTGGACAAAGGCATGGTCGATATGGTCGTCGATCGGCGCCAACTCACCGGCACGCTCAGCACAATGCTTGGCGTGCTGATGCCGAAGCCGGCCGCCGCCTCGACCGACGTGCTCGAACTCGAAGACGCGCTTGAGCCGGCCAACGAAGACGCAGCGCCCCGCGCCGCGAAGAAGAACGGCAAGCCGAAAGCGAAAGCGGCGGAGTGAACGATCCAGCGCTCGCAGCATTTGAGCGCCTCTTCGGCCCAGAATTCGGCCACGGCCGCGCGTTCGATCTCGCGCCGCTGCGCACAGCCCTCGCCGCGCTTGGCGATCCGCATACGAAGCTCCCGCCCATCGTCCACGTCGCGGGCACCAACGGCAAAGGCTCGACGCTCGCGTTTCTCCGCGCCATCGCCGAAGCCGCCGGGCTCAAAGTCCACGTCTATACCAAGCCGCACATGCTGCATTTGCGCGAGCGCTTCCGCGTTGCGGGCGCGCTCGCAAGCGATGATGCGCTGATCGCGGCTGCAGAGCGCGTAAAAGCCACCGGCGCGGATGTCAGCCAGTACGAAGCGCAAACCGCCGCCGCGTCCTTAATGTTCGCGGAGACGCCGGCCGATCTCACGCTGCTCGAAACCGGCTTCGGCGGCCGCGATGACGCTAGCAACGTGATCCCGCCACCGCGCGTCACACTACTCACACCAATCGACCTCGATCACCAAGCCATCCTCGGCGACACGATCGCGGAGATCGCCGCGCACAAGGCGGGGATCATCAAGCGCGGCTCAACAATCATCAGCGCGCGCCAGGCGCCAGACGCACAAGCCATCATCGAAGACGCCGCCGAACGCGCGGGCGCACCTCTGCTTCTTTGCGGCCGTGACTGGGACGCCTTCGCCCGCGCTGGCCGGCTCATCGTTCAAACCGAAGAACGCCTGCTCGACCTCGAGCCGCCCGCCCTCTTCGGCCCACATCAGATTGACAACGCGGGCCTCGCCGCGATGGCCGCGCTTGCGCTCAGCGATCCGCGCATCGACGAAGCCGCCATCGCGCATGGCGTCGCGCACGCAAAGTGGCCGGGCCGCCTGGCGCCGCTTACGCACGGCCCGCTCGCGGATCGTGCGCGCGCCGCCGATTGCGAACTCTGGGTCGATGGCGGCCACAATCCGCACGCAGCCCGCGCGCTCGCCGCCGCGCTCAAACAGCTCGACGCGCGCGCGC
>CAZXNY010000401.1:0-2762 GCA_964642205.1 uncultured Caulobacteraceae bacterium | reverse complement strand
GTTGCCGTGCTTATCGCCGAGCACTTGGATTTCGATGTGCCGGGGCGAGAGAATGAACTTCTCGATGAAGATGCGATCGTCACCGAACGAGGCTTTCGCTTCGGCGCGCACGGCCGGAAAGCCCTCCTGCACGTCCTTGCGGTTTTCCGCGATCCGGATGCCTTTGCCGCCCCCGCCCGCGGAGGCCTTGATCATCACCGGATAGCCGATCTCCTCGGCGATCTGCACCGCGTGCTCGACGCCTTCGATCTCACCGATAAAGCCGGGCACGCATGAGACGTTGGCGGCGGCTGCGGTCTTCTTCGATTCAATCTTGTCGCCCATCGCGTGGATGGCGTGCGGGTTCGGGCCGATGAACACGATTTTCTCGGCCGCGCAGCGCTCCGCGAACTCGGCCTTCTCCGACAAAAACCCAAAGCCCGGATGGATCGCTTCTGCGCCGGTCTTGCGGGCTGCGTCGATGATCTTATCGGCGACGAGGTAGGATTGGGCGGCGGGCGCCGGGCCGATGAAAACGGTCTCGTCGGCCATATCGACGGCCATCGAATCCCGGTCGGCCTCGGAATAGACGACGACGGTGCTGATCCCCATCCGGCGCGCCGTCTTGATGATGCGAACGGCGATTTCGCCCCGGTTCGCAATCAAAATCTTCCCGAACATCCAAGCCCTCCAAGCGCACGCCAAGGTCTAGTGTGACGTGCGCGTGAGGGCAAATCCGCCCGCGTGAACGCGGCCCAACGGGCGAGCAAATCAGTGTACCCTCGCGCCATGAGCGCTTCCCGCCGCCAGGTTCTCGCAGCGACAGGCGCCGCGGTGCTCTCGGCCGGGTGCGCACGGGCCGAGAGCCAGCCGGCAGCGCGGCCCTTTCCCATGCGTCGCGGCGTCAATCTCGGCAACGCGCTCGAAGCGCCGCGCGAGGGCGATTGGGGCTACCGGATCGAGCCCAT
The DNA here is from genome assembly GCA_964642205.1 of uncultured Caulobacteraceae bacterium. GTDB lineage: Bacteria > Pseudomonadota > Alphaproteobacteria > Caulobacterales > Aquidulcibacteraceae > JBEVOS01. The sequence continues at coordinate 1,815 of CAZXNY010000401.1, read as the reverse complement.
GCATTTCGACGCGATCGCGGGCGCGGGGTTCGATGGCGTGCGCCTGCCCGTGCGCTGGGACATCCACACCGGCCACGAGCCTCCCTACACGATCGACCCTGCATTCATGGCGCGCGTCACGGAGGTAGCCGACCAAGCGCTGGCGCGCGGCCTTAAGGTGCAGCTCGACCTGCACCACTACGATGCGCTGAACGCCACACCCGGCGCTGAGCGCGCGCGCTACATCGCAATCTGGCGCCAGATCGCCGCGCACTTCGCCGCCGCGCCGGACGCGCTCTTCTTCGAGCCGCTCAACGAACCGAACGGCGATGCGTGGCGCCCTGGCGTGCTCGAGCAATTGCAGGCGGACACGCTCGCAGTGATCCGTGAACGCCACGCGACGCGGCTCGTCGTGTTCGGCGGCCCGAACTGGAATTCGATCGACGGCCTGCGCGACTGGTCCCCGCCGGTTGACGACAACGTCGCGGTCACCGTCCACTATTACGAGCCGCACAACTTTACGCACGAGAACGCCGAATGGCTTGGCGCGGACGCGCCGCGCTTTGGCCGCGCCTGGGGCGGGCGCGAAGATCTCGCCGCCGTCCAGCGCCACGCAGCGAGCGCCGCACGCTACGCCGCCACACACGGACGCGCCCTGCAACTCGGCGAGTTCGGCGTGAACCGCCGCGTCGCGCCCGAGCAGCGCGCCGCGTGGACGGCCACGGTGCGGCGCGCGTTCGAAGCCGAAGGCGCCGCCTGGTGCTATTGGGATTTCGCGGGCGCGTTCCGCATCTGGGATAACGGCGTGCTCGACGCGCGCCTCATCGGCGCGCTTTTCGACGCTTAGCTTGCTGGATCAGTAGTCGAACAGCTTCTTGTCCCGCTCCACGCGCGCTTGCGCGTGCGCCACAATATGCGCGACGAGCGCGGCGCGATCGTACTGCCCCGCCTCGCCGCCCGGATCGAGATTGTGCTCCACGATCAGCGCCCGCAGCGCGCCTTCGGAAAAGCCGTTGTCGTTGAGCGCGGCCTTGAGCCCGTCTTCGCCCTCGCGCTGAAACAGCCCGACTGGGTTGATCGCCGGCAGCTCCACCGCCTCGCCATCCGGATCCGACTTGGCGATTTCCGTGAACACGTCTTCCGGCACATCACGGCGCGATGCGTGCGATTGCAGCACCGCATCGAGCCGGTCCGCGAACTCCGGATTGTTCTTGGCCTCGCGCCGGACTTCGCTGAAGAGGCGCGCGAGCGTCCGGTTCAAACTCATAGCGCCAGCCCTGCCTCGAGCTTGGCGGTAAACTCATCGCCGAGCCGTTTGATGATCGGCGCCATCTCTCCGTACTTCTGCTCGAAGGAGCGCTGCTTTTCGCTCCACTCCGCCGCGCGCGCGATATCGACGTGCTGCGGGATGCGCACGTCGAACATGGCCGCGCCAAGATTGTCCTTCAGCAGGCCCGCTTCCGAACGGTGGAGGCTCATGTCTTCGTCGTACTTCGTCGCGAGCACGAAAAGTTGCGAAGCGCCGCCGCGGCGCTCGTTGATCAACCGCAGCGCGCGCTTGCGGAACGTGATGAGCCCCAGGCGCGACACGTAATCCGGAATTGTCGGCACCAGGATCGCATCAGCCGCGATCAGCGCCGCTTCCGCGAACAACGAAATACCCGGCGGGCAGTCGATCAGGATCACGTCATATTCGTTGATGACGTTCTTCAGCCCGTTGGCGAAGCGCTCGCAGATCCATTTCTGGATGCTGTCGATCTTGTAGCCGCGATTGACGAAGCTCTCGATCATGTCGCGTTCGACGATGCGGAACTCTGGCGCGGCCGCCACAAGCGC
>CAZXNY010000400.1:0-2763 GCA_964642205.1 uncultured Caulobacteraceae bacterium | reverse complement strand
GCGTCGAGTTTCGCGAGCGCGGCTTCTTCGAGCTTGGAGCCGACGAGCGCTGCGCCAGCGGCTTCAACGAGGAGCGCTGTGGGCGCGACAGCGCCGAGGCCGACGCGGGCTTCGGTGATGACGCCGCTCGCATCGCGCGTGATGCTCACGCCGGCGCCGACGACGGCGATGTCCATCTCGGTGCGCGGGATGAGGCGGAGATAAGCGTCCTTTGCATGCGCGGGGCGCTTTGGAAGCTTGAACGCGACGAGCAGCTCATCGGGCGCCAGCGAGTTCTTGCCGGGGCTGACGTGGATTTTTTCGACCGGCAGCTCGCGCGCGCCGTTCGGGCCCTCGATCACGCAGATGGCGCCTGCGGCGATCAGCGCGGGCACGCTGTCTGCGGCAGGCGAGGCGTTGCAGAGGTTGCCACCGAGGCTGGCGCGGCCTTGCACCTGTTTGGAGCCAATCAAGTTCGCGGCTTCGATGAGGCCGGGCCACGCGGCGACGAGCGCTTCGTGTTCGCCGAGCACGGCGCCGGATGTGGCCGCGCCGATGGTGAAGCCGCCGTCACGCTCCTGACGGATCTCCGTCATGGCGGGGATGCGCTTTACGTCGACGATCAGCGGCGGGCGGATGCGGCCGGAGCGGGCTTGGACCAGAAGGTCGGTTCCGCCGGCAAGGATTTTTCCAGCGCCATTCGATTCGCGCAAAGCGGCCACAGCCGCCGCGACGCTCGCGGGCGCCACATATTGGTTCTCGATCAAGGGGCGTTTTCTCCGATAACGAGTATGTTAGCCGCAGATCGGACAACGCCAAAACGATTTGCGCGCTGCTCCACTTTCTGGAGCGGAAGCGGGTGCGACGGAAACCGCCGGCGCGCGCGTTCAACCGCCAGGGAGGGAGCCAAGATGCCCCAACTGGACGCCTTCATCGCCGCTGGCCGGCTCGGGCTCGGCGCGCGGCCCGGGGAACTGGCGCGGATTGGGCGCGACCCGCGCGGCTGGGCCGGCGCGCAGCTAACCAACGCCGCCGCCTTCACCGTCTCTGGCGAAGGGCTGGCGACAACACGCCAAGCGGTGATCGCGCTCGAAGAGTACCGCGACTCCCGCCCGCTCGAACGCATCACGCCGCAGGACATCGACAATCCGGGGCGTCTGTTCGCGCCCCTGATCGAACTTGCGGGCGCCGATCTCGCGGCGCGCATGCAGAAGGCGCTGAGGACGGAGCACGGCTTCGCGGAGCGGCTGGCCCTCTTCTGGTGCAATCACTTCACGGTGTCGGCCACCAAGGTCGCGGTGATCCCGCTCGTTGGGCCGTTCGAACGCGAGGCGGTGCGCGCGCACATGACCGGGCGGTTCGAAGAACTGCTGGTGGCGTGTTCGCACCATGCGGGGATGAGCCTTTATCTCGATCAAGCGCAATCGGCCGGCCCCAATTCCACGTTGGGGCGGCGGCGCGACTTTGGCCTCAACGAAAATCTCGCGCGCGAGATTCTCGAGTTGCATACGCTGGGCGCGCAGGGCGGCTACACGCAGAGCGATGTCACCGAGTTCGCGAAGGCGCTCACGGGTTACACGCTGTCGAACCGCCGCACGATGCGGTTTGTGCCCGATACGCCGCTCGGCGATCCGCTGTTCGTGGCGGCGATGCATGAACCTGGATCGCGCACGGTGCTCGGGCGGCGCTACGATCAAGATGGCGCGGGCCAAGCGCGCGCAATCCTGCTCGACCTCGCGCACCACCCAGCGACGGCGCGCCACATCGCGACCAAGCTGTGCCGGCACTTCATCGCCGACGATCCCCCGCCAGCGGCGGTGGCGCGTGTGGAGCGGGCATTCATCGACACGGTCGGCCACCTGCCCACAGTGCACAGCGCGCTGCTGAGTTGCCCGGAGCTGTGGCAGGCGCAGCCGGGCAAATTCAAAACACCGCATGATTTCGTGATCTCCGCGCTGCGGCTGATTGGGCTGCCAAACGTGGAGCCGCGTGCGGCGCAGGGCGCGTTTCAGATGCTCGGGCAGCCGATGTACCGCGCGCCCTCTCCAGCTGGTTGGGACGATACGGCGGCGGCGTGGGGCTCGCCGGACGCGGTGATGAAGCGGTTGGAGTGGAGCCAGGCGCTGGCGGCGCGCACGGGGCGGTTCGTGCGGCCGGAAGATGCGCTTGCAGGCGCGCTCGGCGATGCGCTCACGCCGCGCACGCGCGAAGCCGTGGCGCGGGCGGAGAGCGCTGAACAAGGCCTCGCGCTCGCGCTGATGAGCCCTGAGTTTCAGAGGAGATAGCGATGCTTTCTCTCACACGGCGGCATGCGCTGCTTGGCGCTGGCGTACTGACGCTGGCGACGGCAGGTGGCCGTGCTGCGTTCGCACAAGCGCCGGGCGAGCGGAAATTCGTGCTGGTGATCTTGCGCGGCGCGCTCGATGGGCTCGCGGCCTGCGCGCCGGTTTCCGATCCGCATTATCGCGCGGCGCGCGGCAACCTTGCGCTCGCGCCCGACGCCGTGCTCGCGCTGCGCGACGGCATGGGGCTGCACCCGCGGCTTGCGTATCTCCACCGGCAATGGAGCGCGGGAAGGCTCGCGGTGATGCACGCGGCCGCTTCGCCTTATCGCGAACGCTCGCATTTCGATGGGCAGGACGTGTTGGAGAGCGGCGGGGCGCAGGTGTTCGGCGTCAATGACGGCTGGCTCAATCGCGCACTGCAATTGTTGCCGGCGGATGCGGCGCATGCGGGGATTGGCATTGGCGCGAGCGTACCGCTGGTGTTGCGCGGGAGCGCGCA
>CAZXNY010000399.1:0-2783 GCA_964642205.1 uncultured Caulobacteraceae bacterium | reverse complement strand
ACTCGCTGCCCGGCTCGGCGCCGACGCGCACGACGCCATCGCGCCCGGGAGACGCATCGGTCGCGCGCGTGAGCGATTGTTCAAGGCTGTCGATCGGCTGGCCGGGTTCGAAGCCGGCGTAACCGAGGCCATCGGTGAGGCCCGCTGTGTGGCTGAGCAAGCGGCGCACCGTGACGCCGTCATTGTCGAACTCGCTCGGCGGCAATTGCCAGCGCGTGAGGTAGCGGGAGACCGGCGCATCCAAATCGATGCGGCCGGACTCCACGAGCGTCATCACACCGAAAGCGGTGATCCATTTGCTTAGCGAGGCGACCTGAAAGAGCGTATCGCCATCGACCGGCACGCCGCGCGAGACGTTATGAGCGCCCGCGACGCGGCCATCGTCGATGAGCACGAAGACGGCGTTGCCCTTGGCTTCGCGATCGAGCTCCGCGCTGGCGGCGCTCATGAAGGCAGCGGTATCGCCGCGCGATGCGATCGGCTGGCGGCCCCAGCCGAAGATCAGCACGCAGAACGCGAGCGCGCTCCATGCCGCGATCGCGAGGATCGTTCCGAACGCGACGAGCCCGATGCGCAACATGGCCGCCTCCCCGCTCTGTTGTTTTGCTCAGTAGCTTATCGTGCGGGCGAACTTTTGCACATCGCCGGTGAACGCCTCGGGCTTTTCCATCGCGGCGAAGTGGCCGCCCTCGGCAAAGTCCGTCCAGTGGACGACGTTGTAGATGCGCGAGACGTAGCTCTTGGGCGCCATCGTGAACACGGCCTCGCCCGCGAAGTTCGCGACACCGGTCGGCTTGGTCAGCGTTTGGCCGGGCGCGAGAGCTGCGCCCTCCTCGAGACGCGCGCGATAGTACCACACGCTCGTCGCGATCGAGTCCGTCACGAGATAGAGCATGATGTTGGTCAGCAGCTGATCCTTGCTGTAGGCGCCCTCGAGGCCGCCTTTGCGGATGTCCGACCAGCCGTGGAATTTCTCGAGGATCCACGCCGCCGTGCCGACGGGTGAGTCCATCAGCGCGAGCGCGAGCGTTTGCGGCTTGGTGCTCTGCTCCTGAAAGTACGCGCCTTCGCGCTGGAACGCGGCGGCGGAGCGCTGCGCCCAAGCGAGTTCTTCTTCACCTTCCGGCGGAGTCGGCGGGCGGAAGGCGAGCATGTTGATGTGCGCGGCGACGCACGCTTCATGATCGAGCGCGAGATAAGACGTGACGAGCGAGCCCCAATCGCCGCCCTGCGCCAGATATTTCGGGTAGCCCAGTTCGCGCTTCATCAGCGTGTTGAAGAGTTTGGCCGTGGCGCGCTGGCCGAGGGGCTTTGGCGGACGTCCAGAGAACGCGTAGCCCGGCAGCGAGGGCACGATCACGTCGAATGCGTCTTTCGCGTCGCCGCCGTGTTTTGAGGGAAATGCAAGGCGCGGAATGGCGTCCCAAAACTCGTAGTGCGAGCCGGGCCAGCCATGGGTGAGGATGAGCGGGCGTTTGGATGCATCGCCTTCGCCGCGCACGTGGACGAAGTGGATGGGGAGCCCGTCGATCTCGGTGGTGAATTGCGGAAAGCTGTTCAGCGCCGCTTCTTGTGCGCGCCAATTGTAGTTGCTCGTCCAATACGCGCAGAGTTCCTGGAGGTACGCGGTGTTGGCGCCGTACTCCCATTGCTCGCCGACTGGCGCGGGAAACCACGGATAGCTTTTGACGCGCGCATAGATCGCGTCGAGCTTGGCTTGCGGCACGTTGACTTGAAACGGCGTGACGGCCATCGGCACTTCTCCCCTTGTTGGGTGAAGATCGCCGCTGCCGCTAGGGCCAAGTCAAGTCAGAGTGCGGGCAAGTCAGAGCAGGATCGCGGTCGCGAGGCCGAGGAAGGCGAGAAAGCCAACGCAATCGGTGACGAAGGTGACGAACACGCCCGACGACACGGCGGGGTCAGCGCCAATGCGCCGGAGCGCCAGCGGCACCAGAATGCCCGCAAGGCCCGCGCAGCCGAAATTGATGATGACGGCAAGGCCAATCGCGAGCGCAAGGCCCGCGCTTTTGAACCAGACGAACGCCGCCGCCGCGAGCACGACCGCAAACAGAAGGCCGTTCGAAACGCCGGTCACCGCTTCACGGATGACGTAGCGCGGAGCGCTGGCCGTTGTGAGCTCGCGCGCCGCGAGCGCGCGCACCGCGACGGCGAGCGCTTGCGTGCCCGCATTGCCGCCCATCGAGGCGACGATCGGCATCAGCACAGCGAGCGCGACGATGGTTTCGATCGAGCCTTCGAACTGCGCGATCACCGATGAAGCCACGAGCGCGGTGAGGAGATTGACGGCGAGCCACGGCGCGCGCGAGCGCACCGTGCGCACCACGCTATCGCTCTGCGCGGCTTCGGAAACGCCGGCGAGTTTGAGCAAGTCTTCCTCGCCCTCCTCGCGGATAACGTCGACGATGTCGTCGACCGTGACCATGCCGGTGAGGCGGCCCGCTTCATCGACAACGGGGGCGGAGGCGAGGTGGTATTTCTGGAACGAGAGCGCGACCTCTTCTTGGTCCATCTCGGGCCGTACGAGGAGTTGCGGGGCGCGCATGATTTCCGCCACCGGCGTTTCGCGCGGCGCGCGCAGCAGCGTGGACACGGGCGCGGCGCCGATCGGGCGCATCGCAATATCGACGATGTAAACTTCGAAGAAAATGTCCGGCAGCTCGGCGGATTCCGCGCGAAGGCGATCGATCACTTCGCCGACGGTCGAGCCCTCATGCGCGGCAACGTATTCGCGCTGCATGAGACGGCCGGCCGTCTCTTCTTCG